>JBKJSI010000149.1:0-3531 GCA_046595915.1 Pirellulaceae bacterium | reverse complement strand
GTTAGGCGGACTACAAATCGAATCCCCCAGTGCGGAGACGAAAAATCTCAGCGAACTCATCGTGACCTCGCCGCTCGATGGTCAAATCGAATCACAGATTCCCGTGGCATTCGCCCGACTAAAAGCGGGCGACCCGCTGCTCACGGTCGCGGATCCCTCAAAACTCTGGATCACCGCCAATGTTCGCGAACGCGAATGGAACGCTTCTCGCATGAAACCGGGCGACTTGGTGAAAGTAAGAATTCCGGCGATTGGCAAGGAGAACCTTCTCGCCAAGGTTCTTTTCTTAGGAGCGGAAGTTTCCACCGCGACTCGAACACTTCCGATAGTGCTCGAGATCGAGAACTCAGATGGAATACTCCGGCCAGGAATGTCGGCCTGGGCGTCGCTGGCCGTCGATGTAGAGCGCGACGCGCTGTTGGTTCCATCTACGGCGGTTTTGCGGCACGAGGAGCAGGCGTTTTGCTTTGTTAGCGAAGCGAGTAATCGATTCCGCCGAGTCGACCTGACTTTGGGACATGATCTCGATGGTGAAGTCGAAGTGCTGAAGGGCCTCATGGGGGACGAGCAAGTAGTAGTCAAGGGTTCGTTCCTGCTCAAGTCAGAGTTACTGCTAGAGAAAGAGGAATAGCGGCGTAGTTGATGCTTCGACTCACTCGCCGCTAAGACCTCTTCGTTGAAAGTTTGCTCCGACATGCTCTCGAAACTCATTGATTTTTCCCTCGAAAACAAGTTCCTCGTCATTTGCCTCATTGGCCTCATGGCGATCGGCGGCATCGCGTCTGCTTTTCGAATTCCGATTGACGCCGTGCCTGACTTGACGAACGTGCAGGTGCAAGTGGTGACGGAGGCTGGTGCGCTGTCGCCGGTGGAAGTCGAACGTTACATCACTTATCCGGTCGAAACCGCGATGGCGGGGCTTCCTCATGTCGAGGAAGTCCGCAGCATTTCGAAATTTGGAATCTCGGTGGTTACGATCGTCTTTACAGAGCATTCCAATATCTACTTGTGTCGCCAACTGGTCCAAGAACGGCTGGCCGAAGCGAAAGGCCGGATCGAAGGCGTCACCGCAAATCCGGCATTGGGCTCGCTGAGCACCGCTTTAGGCGAAGTGTTGCAATTTGAAGTGAGAAACGCCCCAGGAGCCTCACGCGAGCGAACTCCCATGGAGCTGCGCGAGATCCTCGATTGGCAGATTGCCCCGCAACTGCGCGAAACGCCCGGCGTCACCAATATCAATGTCCATGGCGGCTTTTACAAAACGTTTGAAGTGCGAATCGAGCCCGAGGCATTGGCATCGAGCCAAATTGCACTACAGGAAGTGCTCGATGCCATCGAAAAAAATAATGGCAGCGTCGGCGGTGGCTATATCGTCCGCAATGGCGAACAGCGATTTGTTCGAGGACAGGCATTGCTGCTTAATGAGGAAGATATTGGCAACGTTGTCGTCCGCTCCGCCGAAAATAGCTCTCCCATTCTCCTAAAGCAACTCGGCAAAGTCTTGATCGCGCCGATGACTCGCCAAGGCGCGGTCACCCGCGATGGCCGCGGCGAAGTCGTCACCGGCATGGTCATGATGCTCTATGCTCAGAACTCACGCACGGTTGTCCATGCAGTCAAGGAACGACTCGATTTGATCGAGAAAACGCTGCCGGAAGGTGTCGAACTGGAAGTGATTTACGATCGCGCGTTCCTGATCGAACGCACTCTCGACACCGTGATCCACAACTTGCTGGAGGGCGGCGCGCTGGTGGTCATCGTGCTGCTGCTGTTGCTGGGCAGCTTCCGTGCGGGACTGATCGTCGCCCTCGCCATCCCGCTGTCGATGCTCTTTGCTTCCAACATCATGTATTTCACCGGCATCACGGCGAGCCTGATGAGTCTCGGCGCGATTGACTTTGGCCTAATTGTCGATAGCTCAGTCATCATGGTGGAGAACTGCATTCGACGCATCGCGGGGAATCATGCCGGAGTCGATCACAACACGGTCGTGCGAAACGCGGCAATCGAGGTTCGCAAGCCAACGATGTTTGGCGAACTCATCATCGCCGTTGTTTACGCTCCGATGCTCATGCTGGAAGGAACGGAAGGCAAACTCTTTCGTCCCATGGCGCTGACCGTGCTATTCGCACTGGCTGGCTCACTTGTCCTTTCGCTCACCTTGATGCCAGTCCTTGCCTCACTTGGCCTGCCAAAGCACGCCCAAGAAAAAGATATCTGGCTCATCAGGGTCATCAAGGCGATCTACAAGCCATTTGTCGACTTCGCGATCGGTCGCCCCATCTTTATGGTCGTCGTTTCGTTGCTTCTCCTCGCTTTGAGCATTCTCGTAGCTTCGCAAATGGGCGGCGAATTCATGCCCAAGCTCGAAGAAGGCGACATCTTGGTGGAAATGAACCGCCTGCCTAGTGCAGCCCTCGAGGGCGCCGTCGATGTTTCCACTCGCGTCGAAAAGATTCTCCTCAAGTTCCCCGAAGTCAAAACCGTCTTTTGCAAAACCGGCCGGCCTGAGATTGCCAACGACGTGATGGGCGTTCAACAAACTGATGTTTGGGTCATTCTCAAGGATGAGCATGAATGGCCACAACATAAATCGCGCGAAGAAATCGTTGATGAAATGTCGAAGGCCCTCAACACCCAAGTCGGCGGCTGTTCTTTTGGTTTTACGCAGCCGATCGAAATGCGCGTCGACGAACTCGTCGCCGGCGTCAAAGCCGATGTTGCCATTCTGATCTATGGCGACGACCTTCATCGCCTCGGAGAACTCGGTAAGCAGATCGAGGGAATCCTCAGCAAGATTGATGGCGCCGCGGATGTCAAAGCCGATTTTCAAGCAAATATCCCAACGCTAACGGTGAAAGTGCGACAAGATCAACTCGCCCGGTATGGTGTTACCGCTCAAGATGTCCTTATGGCCGTGGAAGCATGTGGCGGGCGCATCACGGGCCAAGTCTTTGAAGGCCGTCGCCGATTTCCCATCGTCGTAAAATTCCCTCCCGAATGGCGCGAAAGCACAGAACTGCTCAAGCAAACTCCAGTTGGAACCCAAGATGGAAAGCTGGTGCCCCTCGGCGAACTTGCCGACCTCGTCATCGAAGAAACTCCGCCGAATGTCGAGCATGAAGCCGGTAGGCGCCGCACCTTTGTCGCCTGCAACGTTCGCGGGCGCGACGTCGCCGGATTCGTCAACGAAGCCAAAGCGGCGGTTGAACGCGACGTTAAACTCGAAGCCGGTTACACCCTCCGCTGGGGCGGCGATTTCGAAAACCTACAATCGGCATCACTGCGACTAGCAATCATCACTCCCGTGGTGATGCTCATCATTTGGATGTTGCTCTATACAACGTTCAAGTCAATCCGCTTGGCGGGACTCATCTTCCTTGCCATCCCCATTGCGGCTTCGGGCGGCGTATTGGCGCTTTCGCTACGTGGCATGCCCTTTAGCATCTCCGCTGGTGTCGGTTTCATCGCGCTCTTTGGCGTCGCAGTGCTCAATGGCCTCGTCTGGGTCAGCGGCGCCGAAAATGTCCG
>JBKJSI010000791.1:0-8499 GCA_046595915.1 Pirellulaceae bacterium | reverse complement strand
CGCGGCTTCCCAAAGACATCCCTCATTTTCTTCTTGTGCAAAGTGCCTTTGAATTTGAACTCGCAGCATCTGCAGCGCCTCGACAACGTGCCGCCGCTCGGGACCTGCTAGCGGCTGCTCCAACGCTTTTTGAAATGCAGTGCGAACTTGCAATACCTGTAAATCAAAGTGCTTGTGATCCGTTTGCAATTGTTTCAGAAAAGTGGCGCAGGTCGTTTCGTTCTTCATGACGTTTCTCCCTATCAGAATCGCATTTGCTCGCGCTTCGAATCACGTAAACTATGCTGGCGCAACTTGGGCAGAGGGAACGTTCGCCCTTTGCGCCAACGCCTTGGCTTTGTAAGTCACCACCGGGCACTTGGCATGACGCACGACCGCTTCCGCCACGCTTCCCATTAACATTCGACTCACGCCCGTTCGCCCATGTGTTCCTAAGACAATCAAATCCGCATCCACCGACTCGGCGAAGTTACTGATTGCATCTGCAGGCGCGCCATGCACCAAATGATGTTCATAGGCCACGGTCGGATCATTGGGCACAACCGATAACAGGAGACGTTTAATATCTTCCAGCGACGCGCTAGGAATCCCATAGAAAAGGTCACCGCCGCCGTAAGCAGCCGGCGGTTCTTCCACATGCACGATGAAAAGCTTGCCGCCCTGGCCGCGCACCAGCGATTCCGCAAATTCCATTGCGGCTTTAGAAGTGGTCGAGAAGTCGGTCGGGAATACAACCTTTTTGGCGTTCATGGCAATTTCTCCCCGCAATGAGTTTGCTGTTGGTTCTCATTGCTAGGAAGGGCAAATGCTGCACCAAAGAACACGCGACGTGGGCGATGATCAGTCAGCCGCTGTGTAAGCCGATAGTGAGGCAGGAGTTGGATGCTTCGACCGCGCTACGTGATATCGGGCACAATTCTGAACCGAGCCAGCGCAGCGAAACGCCTGGGGCACGATTGTTGCAATTCCGCGCGCGCGGCCATGATTAGATGTGCGAATTCGTGCGATCGCAGCCGCGATGACTTGTCTGGTATGGGGCGCTCCCAAGACCTCTCGGCATCGAAGCAGGACGTGGCCGAAAGTCGAAAAGCCAAGTCGCTATTTACGGCTGAACGATGGCAATCTCGCCGATCACCGCCCAAAGAAAAAGGAATACCGCACCGAACATCATCGAAGTCAGATCAAGGAGCATGGAGTCAAACCGTTGCAAGTGTCTTCGTTGGCTCCTCCATGGTGGCAACTCTCTTCCGTGCAGAGAGTGAAGATCGACCCACTTTGAGCAGGAAATGTGTACAAAAAATATCGGTCACTCCATTTCCCGCCTGCGGAGCTTTACGCACGACCCATCCATTTCGCCGGTTCGGCCACAACCGCCCATCCGAACGAGACTTAGAGGAGCCAATTTGCGGATTGAGCAAGGGCTTGGCAGGGACTAGAGTGGAGTGATTCAGCTTTTTCACCGCAGTGGTCCTCCGGGCGATGCCGAATCTCGCTCGAAGTAGGGGTAGTATGGGCGTAATTCCTCAGCGAGCGATTGGAATTGATCTTGGTACGACCTATTCCGTTGTCTCTTATGTCGACGAATTTGGCAGACCCCAAACGCTCCTGAATGCCGAAGGGGAAAAACTTACCCCTAGCGCGGTCCTGTTTGAAAATGAAGAAGTCATCGTCGGGCGGGAGGCCCTCAAAGCGATCACCCACCATTCCGACGCTGTCGCCGTCATGGCGAAGCGGGATTTTGGCGAACGTACCTTTCACCGCGTCATTCATGGTCGGATGTTCCCCCCTGAAGCGATCCAAGCCTTCGTACTCAATAAACTCCGCGTCGATGCCCAACAGCAAATTGGCCATTTTTCCAAAGTCGTCATTACCGTTCCTGCCTATTTCGACGAATCACGCCGCAAAGCAACTCAAGACTCGGGCTACATGGCTGGGTTTGAAGTGCTCGACATCATCAATGAGCCCACCGCTGCGGCTCTGTCTTATGGTTTCCAGCAAGGGCTGCTCGACGCCAATGGCCAAGCTTCCGAAACAAAGCGAGTGCTTGTTTATGACTTAGGCGGCGGCACGTTTGATGTGACCGTGATGGAACTGGCTGGAAATGATTTCCGAGCCCTCTCCACGGACGGCGACGTACACCTCGGCGGGCGCGACTGGGACCAACGCCTCCTCGATCAATGTGCCGAAGAGTTTCGTCGAAAATATGGCATGGATGTCCGCCGCGATGAAATCGTAGTAGGCAAACTCTGGCGCGAATGCGAAGAAGCCAAGCGAACCCTCACAGCGCGTAAGTCGGTGGTCATCCCCCTCGAGTACCGAGGCAAGTCGATCAACTTCGAAGTCACCCGCGAGCAATTTGAAGACTGGACTCGCGACTTACTCGACCGCACCGCATTCACCACGCGTGAAGCCCTTCGTGCCGCCAAACTCGAGTGGAAAGATCTCGATCGCATCTTGCTCGTGGGCGGCTCGACTCGCATGCCCGCCGTCTTTGAGATGCTGAAGCAACTCTCCGGACGCGATCCCGATCGTTCCGTGTCGCAGGATGAAGCCGTCGCTCACGGCGCGGCGCTCCATGCAGAGTTGATGCTCAAGCGGAGTCAAGGAGAACCACCGCGATTTCGCGTGCGCAATGTGAATTCACATAGCCTAGGCGTCGTTGGCACCGAAACGAAATCTCGCGAAGCGCACAACGTAACGATTATTCCAAAAAACACACCGCTACCCGCTGAGGCCAAACGAGTCTTTAAGACCCAAAGGCTCGGACAGCAGTCCTTGGTGCTTCAGGTGGTTGAAGGCGAAAGCCCCGTACCGGAGGAATGCTCCCAAGTCGGGCGTTGCGTCTGTCGCGATTTGCCGCCAGATCTCCCTGCCCATACCCCGGTCGAAGTGCATTTCCGCTACGAGGAAAATGGCCGCCTGACCATCACTGTGACCATGAGCGATGGAAAAGTCGTCCTGAATCATGATATGGCCCGTGACAACACGCTGACTCAGGATCAACTCGATAGTTGGCGAGACTATATCTCTGGGCAGCCCGCGCTAATCGATTGAAGCAGCGGTCCAGATTTGCCAATGTTGCTGCGAAGCGTGATTGTGCGGGTTATGTCCCCCGTTCCCACCAAATAGTCACCACCCAGTCGAGCGTTGTGCACTTTTGTGCAAGCTAGACTTCTTGCAATGGGGGCACGGTGTGGGACTTTGAATGGCGGCGGCAAAGGATCGGCGGAAACAAAATCCACCGCGTTTGTCAGATCGCTTCATTCTCAGAAAACCTGCCCTTGGCTATCCACTAAGAAAAGTCACTGTTCTGCAGGCGACCAAAACGAGCTAGCGGCATGACGATGGACGACGTGGTAAACGAAAAGCTGCAAGCAATCATCGTCGAAGACGATGACTTAGTGCGTCGCCTATTGCGCAAGTGGATCGAAAAATCCGGCTTCGATGTCCGCGAAGCCTCCGATGGCGCCGAGGCGATGAAGTTGCTCGCCGAACAGCCGGCGAAGCTCGTCGTTACCGATCTAGAAATGCCCAATGTCGATGGAATTCAACTCATCGAATGGATGCGCGGCCAGCCTGAGTTGCAATTCACTTATGTCCTCATGCTCACTGCTCGAGCGACCTCCGCCGACATGGTCCGGGTTCTCGATGCGGGCGCAAACGAATTCATCACCAAACCTGTCCAACGCGAAGAGTTTTTGGCGCGCCTCCGCGCCGCGCGGCGGATCATGGAGTTGGAATCGATCCTCAATGAACAAGCCCGGGTCGATTCCCTTTCGGGCCTGCTGATGCAGCGTAGTTTTTATGAATGCGCCAAGATTGAATGGTCCCGCGCCGAAAGACTGGAGCATCCGTTATCTTGCGTCATGCTTGATATCGATTTCTTCAAGCGAATCAACGATACGCATGGTCATCCAGCAGGAGACGAGGTGATCCGGGCGGTCGCCTCGATTTTGAAGCAATCGTCTCGCAAGATTGATGTCGTCGCCCGCTATGGCGGCGAGGAGTTTTGCGTGCTGCTGGCCGGCACGGATGAATTTCATGCTCGAGTCTGGGCCGATCGCGTTCGCAACCTGCTCAATTCCAAACCGATTTGCATCGGCGATCGATTACAGCTCCCCATTTCGGCCAGTTTTGGCGTCTCACAACGAATGCGAGATACCATCTCGATCGAAGCGCTCATTGATATGGCTGATCAATCGCTTCTCGTCGCGAAGCGATCTGGCCGAGATCGCGTCGTCGCTTATCGCGATATTGAGGGCCCGCGCTTGGAAGGCCTCGGCGATGAGTTCTCCGAACGCTTTCAACTGCTTACCGCTGGTGACGTGATGACCAGCATCATTTCGCCGCTGCGAAACGAAATGACACTTGGTTCGGCGATGAACTATCTTCTCGACTTCCGGCTCAATAGCCTACCCGTCGTCGATCGAGCCGGACGCCTTTGTGGATACCTATCCGAAAAAGACTGCCTCGGCGTCATGCTCGAACCGAATTGGCGCGAGCGAAAAGTATCGGAAGTGATGAAGAGCTCGGTCGTCCAGTATGAAGAGTCGACGCCGGCCAAACAGATTTATGAATTCCTCAATCGTGTCTCCATCCGGAGTGTGGTCGTGGTCCGCAATGGTCGACCAGTAGGCATGCTAAGCCGTTCGGCGATTTTGCGTTGGTTCAGTTTGGCGATGTCCGCCAGCCCGCTGGAAGGAGATTGCAAAGCGGCAGCGGCGCATTCAACTGATGTGCTGACCGAAATTCACGCCATTTCGCGAAATCTTTCCGCCGATGCATCGCTGCTCGAACAGCGATTGCGATTTGGCGCGGATGACCCGGTCGCCTGCTTGGTGGGTGGTGTGTCGCAGATTCAAGAACGGATCAATGACCTCCTTTCGGCTTCCTCCAGTATCAACCAGCGCGGTTGGAATCAGCCTAATCAATTGGGCATGCCCATGAAATCTGGAAAGTTAACGCCAAACCCCATCGCGCAGCTCCAATAACACTCAACAACGCAAATTCACTTCGCCAAAGTAGTGTGGCGCGGCTCCTGAGAAATTCGCGGTGATTGCGGAAATGCTTTGACGATGTCAACTGAAACTGAATCGGGATGGTCGCAAATCGGGTTGCAATAAAGATTTGTGCTGAGGGCTGGATTTGAGCGGCTGTGTGGGAGATTTCTGTGTAGGGGTTGAGGTTCGATGTAGGGTTCAAATCCTGAACCGCGAATGACGTGCGTTTGCAGGCGGAGCCGGGGAGGGAGTAAAGACGAGTAAAGGTGAACGGCGTTGAGTGGCCTCGGCGGATTTTCAGCTTCCATGGACACCGTTCGCACGGTCATTCAACGAGCGTGTTAAAATGAACTGCGACGTTGAAGTCGTTTTCTTCCGTTCCTCGTTCACGCTGATGGACAATCCACGATGGTGACGTGGCGAACTTGCAATTGGCTATTTGTGTTCGCTTTTCGGCGAACTCGTGTGGCGGCAGCAATACTGCTTTGCATCGTTGGTACAGTTGCTCGGGTTCCGGCTCAAGAGGCTGCGAGTGGTAAGCCGGCGTCCGATTTGGAGCGATTGGTGACGATTCAAAAGGGCGATATTCCGATCATTCTTTCGGCTCCGCATGGCGGCACTCGGCGGATCGCAGGAGTATCGGCGCGAGAAGGCGGAGAGGCGAAACAGTTCGTCACGGTGACGGACACCAATACGCATCGCCTTGCTCAGGCGCTGGCGAAGTCGATTGAAAAGCGGTGGGGTAAACCCTATTTGGTTGTGGCGCAGTTTTCGCGGCAGTATCTCGACGCGAATCGACCGGCTAACGATGCGATGGAATCTGAGAAGGCGAAGCCAGTGTACGAGACTTATCACAACGCGATTAGCGACGCGATTAAAGAAACGCATCGGCGATGGGGGCGCGGGCTGCTGCTCGATCTTCATGGGCAGGCTGCGGACAAGTCAGTTATTTTCCGGGGAACTTCGAATGGGAAGACTTGTTCGCTTTTACTCGAGCGACTAGGGCCTGATGGGCTGATGGGAAAGGCGGGGCTGCTGGGCATTTTGCATGAGCGGGGTTACGAAATATCACCGAAGCCTGGCAGCGCGGACAAAGAAGATTCGCGTTACAACGGCGGGCATATCGTGCGGACTTATGGTGCTTCCGCTGGGACAGGAATTGATGCTGTGCAACTTGAGATAGGCGGCGATTTTCGCAAGGATGGGAAAATAGAAAAGTCTGCGGAAGATTTGGCGGAAGCGATTACTCTTTTTGCGGACGCTTATTTTGCCGAGATCAAAGCTCAGCCACGCGCTAAATCGCCTTAACCTTTCACTAGCGCTGTTGCGCTCTGCGCCGTGTCATCACTTTTCCGCGACATCCATACTAGCCCCAGCGCGAAGAGTACGGCCGCGGCTGCAACTAGTTGCCACAGGATCGGTAGATGCAGACTCTCGGCGGCGACGCCGAAGCCTGCTTTTTCTAGGGCGGTGCGGTTTGCCGCAAAGAGTAGAAGCAGACCGTTATGCACCATGTGAATGACCAGCGAGGGCCAGATGCTGCCCGATCGATAGCGCACGAACCCTAGCACGAGTCCCATGAAGAGGGATGGCGCGAAGCGTTCGAACTGTAAGACGCCTGGGGCGACTACATGGAAGGCTGCGAAGAGAAAGGCTGAAATATAGATGGCGCGAGTTGGTTTTTTCTCGGATACAAAAGCTGAGTAAAGATAGCCACGGAAGGCGATTTCCTCGCCGATGGGCGTGATGATTGCGATGGAGGAGATGGTGATCCAGGGGGGGACTTTTTCCCACTTTTCAAGCATCGATGCGAGCTTTGCCATGTGCGATTCGTTGATTGGCGCCACGCCGAGGTCGCTCATCCAGGCCAAGATCTCATGGGCGATCGGCCAGCAGGCGGCTCCCAAAATGAGCATTGCGATGGCTACCAAAATGGAAGGCAATCGCATCGGGAAAATCGAGCTGAGAGAAATTCGGCCAAGCCAAGCGAACAAAATGCAGGAACCGCCGAAGATCAAGAAATTGCCCATGCCCGAGGCGAGGAACATGAGGTCGAGTCGCGCGAATTGCTCGCCCGCTTTGGGCGCGAATGCTTTTGCTAAGATCGATTGGGTTAGGAATGTGATGACAAAGAGCGCAGCTAGGCAAAAGAAGGCCGCACTCACTGAAGGCTTGCTGGAGACTTCTCGGGGGCGAGTGAAAAGCTCGGTCCAACTTCCTTCTCGCCCGTAGAGCACAGAGTCGGCTCCAAAGACTCTGGCGGCGAGCCCAATTGCAGCCATGGCGTATAGCACGGTTGAAAACACGACGACAGCAGCGACTTGAATGCTGGCCTTGTGAAGTAGCAGATCGCGCGTGAGGAGCACAAGATTGACCAGCGGCGCCACGACGAGCGGCTTCATTCCTTTGTCATCTTCGAGCGTGATTCCGGGCATCAAGCTCATCATGCCCGGCGCGAGGGCAATCAGCATCAAGGGAATTAAATAGGCTTGTGCTTCCTTAAAGCTTCTGGCGAAGCTGGTGACCGCCAAGAGTACGCCGGAGAAGAACGCGGCGAAGAGCATCATGAGTCCGGCGACTTCGACTACGGCTAAAAAAGAGAACCCGCCGGCGCCGAAAATGTCACTGCCCAATCCCAAGAGCCAGATGGTGGCGCTCATGGCAGTCAGATTCATTAGCGCAGTGAGCATCGCCACCGTGAGCACGGCGGTGTATTTGGCAAGGAGCAGCGCAAATCTTGGGGCGGGTGAGGCGATTAGGGCTTCGAGTGTGTTTCGTTCGCGTTCGCCGGCTGTCAGGTCGATGGCGGGGTAGACAGCGCCGGTGATGGTCATGAGCACCAAGATGAGCGGCATGAGCGCGGCGAAGGAGATATTACTCGGCTGTACTTCGGTTTTGATTTCCCGATCTTCCAGGGCGACGACCGTGGTTATTTTTTTGTTAAGCTGTTCCAGTTCCCGGATTCGGAAATCATCATTCACTTTGCGAATTCGCGACGAGAACCACTCTCGGGCTTCGCGGCTCGAGATGGATTCGGAATAGAAGAGGACAATCTCCATTGGCTTGCCTTGACCCTGCGCGGCTGGGGACGCCTCGAGGTGAATTCCCAGATCGGTGATGCCTTCACGCACGTTGGCTTCGACTCGCTCGGAATTTTCTCCTTTGACCCAAATCTCCCAAAGTGGTGTTTCGGGAATCGGAGCTTTGGCGCCATCGCCGTTCAAGAGCGCCGCTTCGTAGTCTTGCCGCCGCTTTTCCTGAACCGCGATTTCGCCTTGGAACAATCCGTTTAGCACATGAACATCATCGAGATCTTCGAACTCAATTCGCCACTGGGCAATTTGTTCGCCGCCCGCGGTCACTCCGCTGAGCGCTAAGGTGCGAAACGCTACGGAAAGAAGCGGATAGACCAAGAGCGGCATCAGCACGAGCGTAATGATGGTGCGGCGGTCGCGCAAAATCTCTGAGAGCTCTTTCTTGGCAAGCCTTTTGAGCCAAG
>JBKJSI010000657.1:0-6770 GCA_046595915.1 Pirellulaceae bacterium | reverse complement strand
GTTTCGATAAGCGCCCGCCCAGGATGCTTCTATTTCAATCGTGCTGGGGCCGCCTTCAAGCTTGAAGCCCCGTCGAAACCGCTCCCAATCGTGCACGACGCTTCCATCGTCCGCGTAAACGTAATAAGTCAGCAGGTTATTGACGCAGGTATCCATCAAGTCGCGAGGAGACTGCTGATATTTCGAATCGACTTGTTTCGGATCCTTTGCTAGCAGGTTGAGTCCAAGCACTCCGCGATAACCGGAACCAGCGGTGCTGATGTAGTAGAGCGATACCTCATTGCTGTCGATCGACGCTCGGTCTCCTGGAATTCCGATGACTTCCCAATGCCCTTTGTCTGATGCTGGGCTTTTACGTCGACGGTACATGATGCTTGAAACGTAGTTGGCCAAACCGCGGACTCTCTCACTCTGCGTGGCATCCTTGCCAAGTGCTTGATGTCCAATCACGAGCGCATAAAGTCCTTTGCCCGCAACATTGCTGGTAAGCGTCCAATTGTGATGGCGTCCTGGAGGCTCGGTCCTTTCGGGATCGACGTATTGCCCGGTCAACAAGCGGGTCGTCTTGAAGGAATGGCCGTAGATTTCGAAGTAGGGAGCGTAGTCCTCTTCTTGATTCAAGTTGTTTTCAAGTGCGCGAACCCCCATTTCAATGGCGGAATCCAGATCGGTCGTATTGATCTGCAGCGGGGTGGGCTTGGGGATAAAGGCATCTTGCGCCAACGCTAGTGCTTTGCGTTCGTCTTGCGAGAGGGGGGGCTCTTTTTGGGCTTTACATGACGAGAAAGCCATCAGCCCCGGAATGATCATGGCTAGTGCATCGCGACGACGAAGCAGCAACCTCCAGACGACTTGAGGGCGATTGGTCGAACCTGTAGTCTCGTGATTCTTCGTCAAATTAGCTCAAGCTGCGCCCAGTTTTGGTTGCGTCCGATGCGATTGCAAGCCAATAGCGCGGAAACGACTGGTGTCAATCTACGTCGTTTGCCATGTTAACTCAATGCGGACTATGGAGCATTTTCATAAAGCGCGCAGCAACGGTCCGGATTCGCAACGCCGTTGCGGGGTCAAGTTCAGCCAAGATTTTCTCAATAGTCGCAAAGTGAGGCCTCATTGCCTCTCTAAAAAATAAGGTCGCTATGCCTACTTTTGAATATCTTTCATCAACGGCTCAAGATACTTCACGGTGCTCGCCATGCTGGCGAGTTCGCTGTAGTTCTCTTCTGGAATCTGCACGCGGTAGCGTTTGCGCAGTTCCATGACGATGTCTAGGAAATCCATGCTGTCGAGTTCGAGTTGCTCACGGAACGCAACATCGTCCTTGAGATTGCTCAAGTCGTCGTCCGGCGAAATGCCTTCTAGGATGTCGATAATTTCTTCTCGAATTTCCGCCGGTGTCATTACCTGAGTCTCTCCAGAGCCGTGCTTCTTCTCGCATCGCTAGATCTTGGAAACGATCACGACCGAGTTGATGCCGAGCATGCCAAACGAGTTATTGAGGATGGTCTGAACGCTTTTCGTTTCTTTGGGCTGATTGAGAACGAGCCCGGGGACTTCGCAATCGGGATCGAGGTCGTCCACATTGATCGTTGCGTGAACGACGTTGTCTTCAAACGAAGCCAAATTGCCGGCCAATTCGAGTGCGCCTGCGGCGCCCATCGTGTGGCCGATGAAGCTTTTTGTGTTGTTAACATTGGTCGTTGTTGACTCGCCAAACACTCGTCGCAGCGCGTCGCACTCTTGCTCATCGCCGGAAGCGGTGCCGGTGGCGTGCGTGCTGACGACATCAATTTGAGCGGCAGTCAAACCCGCACGCCGAAGGGCCAAGTGCATGCACTGGGCTTGTCGCTCGGGGTTGGGGAGCACGAAATCGGTCGCGTCGGTGTTAATTGCGTAGCCGGCGATTTCGGCGTAAATCTTGGCGCCGCGTTTTTTGGCGTCGGAGAGGCGCTCGAGGGTGTACATACAGCCTCCCTCGGAGACCACGATGCCGGTGCGTTCTTTATCAAAGGGACGCGAGGCTTTGGCAGGATCTTCGTGGTTAGCGAGTGCGCCTTGGCTGCTGAAACTGGCAAAAATGCCGAACGTGTGAATGCTCTCAGAGACGCCCCCCACGAATGCCAAATCGCATTCATCGAGCCGCAGCATTTGTGCGCCTTGAATGATTCCTGCATTTCCAGCGGCACAAGCGGCGCCGATTGTGTAATGCGGACCATTCACACCGAGGTTGAGAGCGACTTCGCCGGCGGGATTGTTGGCCACGGTTCTTGGATTGTGATGGTGCGACCAAACTTTGGTGTCGTAGTCGAAAGCTTTGATTTGGAAGATTTCGTTTTCAGTCTCGACGTTGCCATGCTCGGTGACGCCGATGTAGATGCCAGCTCGCGACTTGTCGAAATTCGCCCAGTCGATTCCCGAGTCTTTTACGGCTTCGTTCGTAGCGTAGATTCCCACGCTGCCGGCTCGGGTGCCTCGGCGGATATCTTTTTTGGTCTGATATCGCAGGGCGTCGAAATTGCAGATGCCGGCGAGGGTCTTGCCAAAATAGCGGATCTCATAGGGCTGAATCCCGCTTTTCCCATTGAGCAGACTTTCACGCAACTCCTTATAGGAGTTGCCGTTAGGCGCGGTGAGGCCGATCCCCGTGATGACGATGCGTTGTTCGTCGGGAAGCAGCTTTGCCGGACCAGTTGCGATCATAGGATTCACCAAAAATCGGTGAGAGGGAAGCAAGTCAGGGTACTGGGCAGGGGGGGGATTGGCAAGTCAGTGGCGAACCGCATTTTGAGATGTGGAAAGCCAAACTCCAAGACGCCGCATTCCCTCTGCCAACGAGATTTTAGGCGCATAGCCAAGGTCGCGGCGAGCGGCAGATATGTCAAAGTAATGTGATTTCGCAAGTTGAGCGGCGAGAAAGCGCGTCATGCGCGGCTCGCGGGCCGTGGGTAGCAGGCGATGAAGACGTTCCAGGAGTGCGCCTGCGCCCCAGGCGGTTTTGAATGAGATCTTGCGCGCAGGCGGTTTAAGTCCAGCTAGTGCCAAGATGTCGTTAATCCAATTCCAACAATTCACGGGCCCGCCTTGGCTTAAGAAGTAAGCCTTGCCACATACGGGCGAGCCGGGCGTCAAACGATCAAGAGCAAGCAAGTGTGCTTCTGCAGCGTTTTCGATGTAAATGGTATCGATCATGTTTTGACCCTCGCCAATTTGAACGAGTTTGCCTCGGCGGGCGCGGTCGATCAGTCTTGGAATGAGGTGCTGATCGCCTGGGCCCCAGATTAAGTGTGGGCGTAACGCGCATGTTAACAGCGAGGTGGCGCCGTTTGCGGACAAAACTTCTTGCTCGGCAATCGCTTTGGAGCGGGGGTAATTGCAGAGCCATTTCGTGGCATAGGGAGCGGTCTCGTTTAAGTTGCACTGATCGGTCGCTGCAAAGGTAACGCTAGGACTACTAGAAAAAACTAATTGCGAAATGCCGATCTCGCGGCATGCTTCGAGGACGTTTCTCGTTCCGACCGTGTTTGTGTTGTAGTAGTGCTTCCAACGCCCCCAGATTCCGGCTACAGCTGCGGTGTGAATGACGGAGACTGCACCTTTGCAGGCGTCGATAATCGCGCTTGCGTCTCTTATATCCGCCAAGCGATTATCGATCCCGGCCTTGTTGAACTCGGGATCGGGTTTGCGAGTGATCGCAATAACCGAATCGCCTCGGGCATGGAGTTGCCGGACTATTTCTCGGCCCAAGAAGCCGTTTGCGCCTGTTACCGCGATCGTCACTGCCGCCTCAGTCAGTTTTATGAGCTGCTATTTCGCTTTGCCCCGTTCATCGACCCAGTCGGTTACATCGCGGGCGACTGCGAAGATGAGATGTTCTTCTGTTATAGGTTTCGCGGTCCAGTCGAACCATCGGTACTTGCCAGAAACGTCGCGAAAGCGATTCATGAAATGGACGACCGGGAAGCCTTGCGAAAGCCTGGTGGTTTCGGCTTTGGTGTTTTCGCGGTCCTCGGGATGGACCCAGTCTAAAAACGGTTTGTTATTGAATTCTTCGGTGGAATAGCCGAGGACGCGGGAGAAATTGACGTTTACGCGGCGGAAGCGCCCATCGAAATCGGCGATGCAGAAGAGGTCAGGCGACAACTCAAAAAAGCGAACATAGTCCCGCTCGGCGCGGCGCATGCTGGCTTCGAGGTAACTTGTGAGGCGGAGCACGACTTGAAGTGCGTCGTTAGGCCGCTGCTCGCGTTCTGGTGCGAGGCAGTCCTGCGCGAGCATAATGATTTCGGCGTCGGCGCCACAATGTTGTAGGCGGTAAAAGGCCTCCGCTAGGTCCGCGCTGGCCGAGCGCTTGTAAACTTGCTTCGCGTCTTTGCCGGTATAGGGTGGTGAGCCGGTGAGGATTTCGCAGAGGATGGCGCCGAGGCCAAAGACATCAGCGCGTTCGTCGAGACGGTCGACTTCGCCGCGGGCCTGCTCGGCGGGCATATAGCTTGGGGTGCCGAAGACGTTGCCGCGGCGCGAGGTCCATTCGACTTGGCAACTATTGCTGGCGGTGCTGCATTCGTTGAAGAGGGCGGTGCCGCGAGGGAGCGCCCGGGCGAGACCCCAGTCCATGACTTTTACGACGCCGAATGCGGCAACCATAATATTGGCGGGCTTTAGATCAAGGTGGATCACACCTTCAACGTGGGCGTAGGCCATCGCCTGGCAGACTTGCTCAAAAATCTTGAGGTACTTGGGGAGATCGTCGAGGCGATGGACGCGTTGGGCGAGTAACTCAGCGAGGGTATGTCCATGCAGGAGGCGCATAACAAAATAGGGGCGGTCATCGGCTAAGTTCCCCATATGAAAAATGGGGGCGATGCCTGGGTGTTGCAAGCGACCGGTGATGCGGGCTTCGTCGACGAAGCGTTGCCTCAAATCGGGGCGGTTGCGATGGGCTTCGTGTAAGACTTTGAGGGCGATCGAGCGGCCAATTTGGGAATCCCAGCCGCGATAGATCACGCCCATGCCACCGCAGGCGATTTGTCCGGCGATTTGAAATTGTTCGATTACTTCGCCGGTGGGTTCGGACGCGGCCGTTAAGCTCCACTCCAGTTGAGACATCTCGGATGGTCCGATCGGTCCGAGTGAGTAGCTGCCAGTATCGGTGTCTTTGGGGGCGTTGGCGGGTGGTGAAGATACGCGAGTGCGTTTGGGGTCGCTATCGGCGTCCCAAGTAAATGGAGTTTCTTCAAATTGGGGCCGTTGGGCGTCCGACATGCTTATGCGGGCCTTGCTGTTGTATTCACAAAAGTTACCGCGTCCGATGGGACCATTACGCCAAACTTTCCGCCTTGGTTCCCTTGATACGGGAGCATCGGGCAGAATGCAACCAATTGGCAGCTACTAACTCGGGAATGGCGCGAGCGCGCCATTCCAGTATTTTGTTCTGGAAGGATCAGTCCGTTGGAAATGCCATCTTTACTAGCGAGACGAACGGACGATCTTTCTGTCGTACTTCTCACGTTTCAAGGGCCGCGGCTGGTTTCGATTACACCTACAGATACCCAAGGAGGGGAGGAAATTCCGTGGATCTCGCCGGGTTGGATTGATTTGCAGGTGAATGGATACGAAGGGCTCGATTTCGCGGCGATGCATGCATCCGACGTCTCGGAAATCACTACGAGGCTTACTGCGGACGGCGTTACACGCTATTTGCCGACGATCACCACGAACTCGTTTGAGACGACGCGCGGTGCGGTGAGTCGTGTTGCGGAGGCCCTGCGCGAATCGTCGAAACAAGCGTTTTGTATTCCTGGCGTTCATCTTGAAGGGCCGTACATTTCGCGCGAGGATGGTCCGCGTGGGGCCCATCCTAAGATCCATTGTCGCGAATATTCTTGGGATGAATTTCTCGCATGGCAGGAGGCGGCTGAGGGGAAGATCAAGTTGCTCACGCTGTCGCCCGAGTATTCCGGCGCGGCGGAGTTTATTCGTAAGGTGGTCGCGACGGGGGTTGTCGTTGCGATTGGGCATACGGCGGCGAACTCGGCTCAGATCGGTGCGGCAGTCGATGCGGGCGCAACTCTTAGTACCCATTTGGGAAATGGTTCGCATGGGATTTTGCCCCGGCATCCCAACTACATCTGGGATCAGCTGGCGGACGATCGGCTGATGGCGAGTTTCATTGCGGATGGATTTCATTTGCCACCTTCCACCTTGAGATCGATGGTTCGTGCGAAGGGGATAGATCGCTCTATTTTGATTAGCGATGTAACGAGTTTGGCGGGTGTCCCTCCAGGACGGTATGACACGGGGTTGGGTGAAGTTGAAGTGCTTGAGGATGGCCGGCTTGTTGTGGCGGGGCAGCGGACGTTGTTGGCAGGGGCGGCGCTGCCGCTGGAGGTTGGGGTTGCGAATGTGGTGAATTTTGCTGGGGTCAACTTGCAGCAAGCGGTTTCGCTGGTGACTGAAAATCCGGCGAGGCTGTTGGGATTGCCGTCGCCGCGCATTGATGATGGGCGGGGGGATTTGGTTCTGTTTATGTTGCGTGGTGAATCGCCTCGGCAGCGGATTCACATTGTCGGGACAATCCAGCAGGGAGAGTTGGCGTACTTTTCCTGAGGCATGTTTTGGACACGGCGCGCGAGGGCGGCCAGCGCCGGCGGCTCTTTTTAGAGACTCAGTTGCCGGGCTGGGTCATTTTTTTGCCACAGATTGCCCAGATGAATACAAGGATGGGGAGAGGCGTTAACTGGTGTTGATGTAGGTTGGTCTTTCTTTGAGGC
>JBKJSI010000622.1:0-5995 GCA_046595915.1 Pirellulaceae bacterium | reverse complement strand
ATTCGCCTGAATTCGCATCCATGAGCGGTTCCAAATCCCAACCCGAAGCGTCAGCACCCCAATCCCCCTGTCCATCCCAACCCGAAGCGTCAGCGAGGAATGCGTTCGCCGCCACCGATGACCTCATCGACCACAACGAATGTTTGAACGAAGAACTCGACAAAACGCTCGCTCAGCAAGAAAAGCCGATCCAGAAAATCCGAGGCTTCAACCCATACACCAAACTAAACGGCTACAAAACCCTCGATCCCCAAGAGCCAATCGCGAAGTGCCAAGACACTGGCACAAACACCCAACCCCCATCCCCTCCCCCCGATCCGCGCCCATCCCTGAACGAGATCACAGTCATCCGCGGTTCAGGGCCCGAACCCAAAAATTCGTTTGAATTAGCGTCCATTCGCGGTTCAAAATCCGATCCCTACATCGAACTCCCACCCGACTCAGAAATCTCCCACCAACCCCCCGAAGTCCAAGAATTCCTAGCCAGCCTCAAACAAGAACCAAACTACACCAACACGAGCTAAAACCCTTCTCCATCCGCGTTCATCTCTGTTCATCCCTGCTAATAAACCAAAACCAGCCCGGCAAAAGACCGCCGGCGCTGGCCGCCCACGCGCGCAAACTTACTCCGGCGCCTTCTTCGGAGCATAAGCATGTTCCCGCTTCCGCAACACTTCCGCCTTCACAATCACATCGGTCTTCACCGCTTCATCATCACCCGGGTTGCGCCGCTGAATCTTTTCGAGAACGTCGAGTCCCTCGACCACTCGACCAAACACCGTGTGCTTCCCATCGAGATGAGCCGTCCGCCGAAAGGTAAGAAAAAATTGCGACCCGCCGGTATTCGGCGCAGTCTCCTTCGCCATGCTGAGCGAACCGCGAAAGTGCTTGCGATGCTCTGGCTTCACACACTCACAGTAAATGTTGTAGCCCGGGCCACCCTCGCCCGTTCCATGAGGACACCCACCCTGCGCCATGAAATTCCCCAGCACGCGATGAAACGTCAGCCCGTCATAAAACTTCTTCTCGACCAGGCTGACAAAATTGCCAACCGTGTCAGGCGCTTCATTCTCAAACAGTTCGAGCACAATCACACCCTTGCTCGTTTCCAGTTTCACTCGCGGCAAGTCGCCGGCTTTCGCCTCGGCCTCGCGGAGTTTCATCTCCTCGGCGAGAGCCTTCTGAGCCTCTTGGCAATCCGCCAAAAATCCACTCGCCATCCGGTGAACGCTAATCTTGCCTGCCTTGTTCGCCTCCGTGAGTTCTTTCTCAGCCGTCGCGAAATCGTCGAGGCAATAAGCCGCGACGCCCCACAGACAGTTGATCTCTTTCTTTTCACACTGGTTGTCGCGAAGCAGTTTCAAGGTCGCGAGCGCTGGTTCAAAATGATCCTCAAGAATCTGCTCCTGCGCCAAACCAATCAGCACCGTAACCACCGAGTCGCTCTCATTCGGCGCCGCCTTGAAAGCCGCCTCCGCCGCGACCTGCAACTTCTTCAGCGATTCACGAATCGGCTCGATCGCCTTCATGTACTCCGATACGAGCGCTTTGCGTTCATTCTCCGGCGCTGCCTCAACTTTCTTTCGCAGCGCACCGAGCGAGTCGCGCATTTTGTTAAACGCCGCAAACTCAGCCTCAAATTGGGCCTTAACGTCGCCCGCATCTTGCGCGGCTGGCTTAGCGACCGGCGCGGCAGCATCTTGGCAGTGGCCAGTCTGATGAAGATGGCTCGTCAGAAATATACCGACGGCGATCGTAGCTATACGAAGTCGCATGATGAACACCCTGATTCAAATCGTGCGGAGCGAAAAACGCGACCATCCGCGTCCCCGCGTTGTAACGAAATCCGCAGCACCGCGAAAGCAAGCCAGCCAGGATCTCAAGGCATGGCGCCAAACCAAATCCGTAGGTCAGTCGCTCCGCCGACTGACGCTTTGCCGAAGGCAAAGCAACTTTCGCTACGGCCCGCAGCGCCAATCAAGTCAATACTTCGTAGCCCTGACCAGTGCTACACGATGATTCAATCGTTAACCTTATTGCCCAAAAGGATCTGCACCCGGAGCTTTTTCCCCTGCTGGAGCCTTCTCTTTATCCGAAGGTGCACCAAAGGGATCCGCTCCGCCACTCGGCGTTTCACCCGTGCCCTCAGCTTCAGTCTTCTTGGTCTCGCCGGCAGTCGGCTTTTTCTTGCCCAGGAAGTCTTCCCCATTCTTCGCCGTCTCCAGCGCGCCTGGGAAAAATACCGGGAAAACCTGCGAACTGGGCCGCAAAGATTGCAACAAGCCGGTCGTGTTCGCCAAGATCACTCGATTAGAGATCGGATTGAAAATGTTCAACTCATCCTGTTGATCCATCAAGATGTGATCGACAATCGCGCCCGACGCCGGATCAATCGCCACCAACTCGCCAAGCGTGCTGATCCCATAAAGCCGATTGTTGGCGAACGCGAGCAACTCTTGAATCCCAGATGCTGTCCAAGCAACATCACCCGTGGCAATATTTACCCCGGTGGAGAGATGCAACTTGGTGATCAAACCAGTCGTGTTCGTCGCATAAATATAGTCCCCCGCCACAATCGGCTGATGAACCATCGGCTCACCGGTGCTGTAGCGCCAAATCACGGTAGAAGTTCGGAGATCAATGCATGCGACATAGCCCGCGCGAGTGGCGGCAATCACCTTGTAATCGCCGGCATAGAGCGGCGGCCCGACAGGTTTGCCGGTCAGCTTGATTTCAAATTGCACTTTTTGCGTAAACGCATTGAGCCCGTAAAGGTAACCCTTCTCGGTCATCCACGTGACATAGCCAGGGTGAACGCTCGCCTGAGACTCGAGGTGACCTGTGCCGCGAAAATAACTCGCCAATTTGGTTTGATCATTCACGGGATACCAATCCATCGTCCCATCAATCCGCGGAATGTAGCACCAACCCTCGGAAATCACCGGCCCCGCCATCGCGACATGGCTAAGCTTAATAGTCTTCTGCGGCAGCCCATCAACCGTGCGAACCAAATGCAAGTTATTCCCGCAGACAATCCCAATTTGATTTTCCGTCACCGCAGGCGCGAGCGTATCAAAACGAGGATTACCTACGAGCCGAGACCAGCGGGTGCGCCCCGTTTCCGCATCAATCACATGCACCATGCCCCGCGAAGTGACGCACACCAAAAGGGTTTCCGGAATCACATTCGCAGTGACCACGGGTTTCTTCGCCTTGATGAACAGCAGCCGATACTCAAGCTTCTTCTTCGCGCCTTCGACGCCCAGCAACTCACCATTGGCGTCAATATCGCGTTCGGAAATGTATTCTTTGCGATTGTCGTAACTGATTTCGTGAATCGTATAAGACCGAGTGCGGTCTACAAACAGCACCACATGCTTCAGTTCCGACCTCGAAGCATCCATTGCGACTTGAGCCGTCCAGGCCCGAGTCAATCCATGCCGGTTGATCTGGGCCTCGGAAACCTGCGACCCATTGTTCTTTTCCACCGCCAGGAGCGGAGCCTGGTTCAGGGGCGAAAGTCCAGCGAGTGTAAGAAGCAATACGGTATTCCAGCGCATGTCGGCGATCCGATGGGAAAATCTCGAAACCTTTTGCGCGAAACAACGATCCGCGCAAGAGCCCTAGCGAACGTGAACCTCTATCTTAGTTGAGGGATGCGAAAATACACCCAATTTGCGAAATGGCGACTTTCTGGCCGTGGTCGGGTTCTCCGTTGGCCCTAGACCATTCGCCACAGCCCGAGTTACCATGCAACAGAGGCGTCTTTTTCGTCAATTTCGCCAACCGGCCCGTCGTCATAAGTGATTGGAACATAAGACGATGCGCGATCCCGCACTCGACCCAAAATCCCCCGCCGGGGTCGATGCGATTCTCGGATACCTCAATTTTGCGTCAGGCGCATACGACCCAGCATTCTTTTCCAATCTCAACCAGCTTTTCCAGCAGGTCTGTCCGCAGAACACGAACCTCCCTCCAACTGCCTGGACGCAGGCTTTAGACGCCTTAACTAGTCGTCTGAATGCATTGGAAGGCGTCGCTCCCGCATTCCGTGATGCAACCCAAGTTCGAGCAATGCTCGGAGTTGCGGCCACCGCGCCAACGGTATACGCCGAATTCCATCAAAATCTGCAAATTGCGATTCCGCTACCCGACTGTTTCAATTCCTTTTTCATGGGCCGCTTTTTCGAAGCGGCGCTACGTGAATGGTCGGGCAGCGGAGCCAACCCAGTCGATCTGCGAAAAGTCATCGATCGTTTCGACGACTATGTCGGCTATCGCCCCACCCCAGCACTCGAGAACCGAAAACTTGAACCCCATCGGCATGAGCGATTTCGACCGATCCCAATCTACCTGCGCAATGTTGGCGCGGCGGTTGGCCCCTGGCGCGATGTTGTTGAAGCGGGCCTCAAGATCCTTAGCGAAACCTCCGCCGAGGTCCGCCGACTTGCCTACTTCGACCTCGAGTCGATAGATGAATTGGCGATCGATTTTCGCGGCTACGATTTCGATCACCCCTCCAACAAACGCCCCAATTACCAATTTGGGATGTGGGATCCGCACCAAATCGGAATAGATGGCCACTTCCACCGCTTCATCGTCCAACACGTAACGCTCGACGCACTCATGTCGCGTCTCAATGAATCCAACTCGCCGCAATCCGAGATCACCTTCGAAGCCGGCGCAGTTCTCGCGGGCACCATTCTTATGGCCTCGGGAATCAGCGGTGATTCGCCCGATACTTTTGATTCGACAGTCAGCATCGCCACACTTCTACCGCGCATCACCAGTTGCCGAGATAAGTTCTACGAAGAACTAATGCGGCACGCGCCCGGCGCCCATGGCGAACGACTCCGCGAAGAAGCCAAAGAGCGGCGCCAAGCCTTCGGCGCCGCGCGGCAGCAGCTCAATGCACAGCTCGCCAATCGCCGCGCAAGACAAATTGAATGCGCTCACTTAGCAAGAATCTTTGCTCGCATTGGCCAATTGGAAGCCGCGAAGGTCAAAGCGGAACAATCGCAATCGGCGTCGAGCCGTGTCTATTGCCAAATTGATGGCATGCTCACCGAGTGCCGCTTGCTTTTAGCACGAGGGGAACTCGCCAAAGCTGCGGAGCTGCCGGAGAAGATTCGAAAACAGCTTCAAATCGGCATCGAGTGCGGGGCCCTTGTCGATCCTTGGAGCATCCTGGGATTCTCCGCGAACTATAGCCTTTTTGCCTCGCCGATGAACGCTACGCATGACCATCGCGTGGATGAGCTGATCGATCGCATCGAGCAATTGCTCTCGGTTTATTCCCGACTCTGGACCGAAGCAGCGGCCCGTAATGAAGGCGCTTTGGCGGAAAAGATCGGCAGCCAATTTCGCTCCGTCACCGATTGGTGGCGACAGTTTGCGGCGCATGAAGTCAGTTCGGTTGATGCCGCTGATCCACTCGACATTTTTCAAGCTGCGGAGCATGTCGGTCAGGCGATTCGAGTTTGGCGACAAGGCGGCGCCGCCGCAGGAGATGTCGCGTTTTGGGCTCCATACGCCGACATGTTCGATACCCCTAAGGCCTATGGTCTCGTGGTGGAAGCGCTGCTTGAGCGGGGCGACTTGGTTGCCTCAATGGCGCTGCTAATGCACTGGCTCTCCAGCGCCCAGCGCGTGGCGCTCGAACAAACCGATAGTTCCTTTCACGCACTCGCCGAACGCTGGCTGTTTGAAACCGGCAGACGCATCGGTGATGCGGAGCAGAGTGGCAATCGCGAGACTCTCGCCGAGCTCTGGAAATTGCTCAAGCGATTTGTCGATTCTCTGGAAGTCAACGCGGACGAGTATTGGACGCCTCCCCAATTTGAGCTTGGCGGCGCCAAGGGCGGCGCTCGCAAGGGAAGAAGAGGGAGTGACTCCGGGTCCGATGAAGAAGGCGACGACGTCGTCGGCGCCGCCTATGAAAACATGCTCTTCACCGACTCGACCGATGATGGAGTCGAGGGCAACATCGCCGATG
>JBKJSI010000617.1:0-3411 GCA_046595915.1 Pirellulaceae bacterium | reverse complement strand
ATTTTTGCACACGGAAGGTCGTCTCTTTTTCAAGCTCGCGTCAACATCAATAACTCTTCATTGACAAACCACTTACGTCACGAAAATAAATAGAACATGGCGCTGTCCAGTTAGGCTCGCGGTCGAAACGCGGCTTCAATGATGCGGTTTCGAATAAGTAAATTCAATAGGGTAGGGCGTTCGTTTGGTATTCGGGATTTCGCAGCTGTGTGCGAGGTCGAGTCTATTATCGAAGTTGGGGCGTCACCGAGACTTTCGCATGGCGGTCGATCCGATTCCTCCGCATCGGCCTAATAGGACGCAAAAAATGTTGATGGCGAGCCACTGCCCATGCCCACTGCAATTGGGAGCCGGTTGCGGGGGAGTTTTTTTTGAAGGCTGAGGGTGGTTAGCGAGATCGGTCCCCAGGCGCCCCGCGCTTCGTAACACGCCGGCTCGATTTCCGCTGGAGGAGTGTTCCCAGGCTGGGAACCGTCGACTTTGCTCCCTTCCGCCATCTTTTTATAAGAGATTTCGCCATGAAAAGATTCAAGAATCGTCTGGGTCGCGGTCAACTGGGTCTCGAACAACTCGAAGCCCGCCAATGCATGGCAGGCGACGTTCATGCGTTTTTGGATCATGGCATCTTGCGGATCAATGAGGCTCAAGGGCATGTGGGCGGTGCGCAAAGCGTTCTGGTGACGAACGAGAGCAACGGCGTCATTCGCGTGACCGGGACGACCTCGCCCGCCAATCCGACGGGGTCGCGGGTGAACAATGGAGACTTCGTGAAATTCGGCGGCGTCAACCGTATTGAAGTGAATCTTGGACACGGGTCAGACTCGATCAAATTCCAGGGCACGAACGGACCTTTCAAGATCACCGATATGATCGTAAATACCACGATTCCCGGCAACACGACCAACGATGCGGATTCGGTAACGCTTCTCAATGTCAAAGTCTTCAACGCTCTCGAGATCACCACGGGGGGCGGCCAAGACCGAGTCAGCATCTCCAACTCGACCGTCGTCGTCACCCCAGCGACCCAGGGCAATCGCTTTACCATCAACACGGGCGGTGGGGGAATCAACCTCGACGATCAAGATGTCGTTGATATCGTCAATGTGACCACCGCCGTGGGGCTTTCGGTAAAAACTGGCGCCGCCCATGACTCGGTCAATATGAGAAATACTTCCATTGGCACGACGGGCCAACATCAACTGTGGTTCGATTTGGGCTCCGGCGGCGACAGCCTTTTGCTTGGCTCATCGCAAAGCCAATACCTGCCCGTGACAGCCAGTGCGGGGATCCGTGTGGACGCTGGGACCGATTCGGAATTTGACGTTGATCATGTCGTGATGAACGATGTCTTCGCGAAGGAATCGTTCTATATGGTGATGGGCGCTGGCGATGATGTTGTGGAGATGAACAACGTTCAATCGCGCAAGAGCTTCGAGCTGAACGGCATGAAAGGCAACGACTTATTCGATCTGAAGGGAGTCGAGGCGTTCGAGAACTTTTTTGCCAAAATGGGCGAGGGGAGCGACATCCTCGACATCACCTACCTGCGGGCGCGGAAAGCAGATCTCGATGGCGGGACGGGAACCGGATATGACCGGCTCTTATTTACTCAAAGCCCCAATATCCCCACGCTGATTCGCACGAATTTTGAAGAGATCAATGGACAGAAGCCGCCGGTAAAGAAGACGGGATCGAAGTAAGGGGCTCACGAGCGGCGGATTGAAAATGGTCGAGCGCGTTGCTATTCATTTGAAGGTGGAAGTGCAGCGATTTGGCTTGGAGAGCCGCCCTCTCGCGCGGCGAGGGCGGCTTTTAGGTAAGTCTTTTTGAGTTCATCCAGGTCTTTATCGTCCAGTTCTTCCAGGTCGAGCAGGGCGTTGTTAGCGGATTCGACTGCTCGGATCAGTTCGTCCAGCTTGACATGAATTGCTTCCGAGTCGCGGTACTGGGCGTTTTGAATCAGGAACACCATCAAGAATGTGACGATCGTGGTGCCGGTGTTGATGACGAGTTGCCAGGTATCGCTGAACCCAAAAACGGGGCCGAGGATTGCCCACACGAAAACGACGCCGAACGCTGTTGCAAAAGCAATCGGTCGACCGGTGATGTGGGCGATGAACTTCGCGAACCGCGTGAACCAGGATTGGGAGCGAACGCGTTTTTGCGATTTCATGGGGGTGACTCGGAGCAGGTTCGGATGGATTATCGCGAGGCTGGCTTTTTCGCTGAAGCATGGGCGCCGGCGAGGGTTAGTTTTATTGCACTTGCGCAGCTGTGTACTTGCACGCTCCCGATGTGGCGCGCTCACAGAGCGGCGCGCTCAGGGAGTGTCGCAAGTTAGCGCGCATGGACGAATCGGACTGTTGGTGGCGACGGTGGTGAACTCTCCAAGTTAGTGGCGGCAGAGTTTGGGGAATCGTGGAATGATTGGTAGGACCCGTTCGCGGCCACCCCGCCGTTTTTTCGATGGCGGGGGTCTTGGTGGGCGGTCCTTGGCGGGTGGTCCTTGGTAAAGCGAGTTACTTCGTCGCGTGAGGAGAGGTCTTGATCATTTCGCGGCAGGCTTTTTCACATTTTTGACATTCCTCGGCGCATTTCGTCATGATGGCATCGCTGGAATGGTGGGCACACTGGTCGCCGCAGCGCTTGCACGCATCGGCGCAGGCGTGGCAAATCACTTCTGAGAATGGACCTTTCCGCGCGACGATTTTTGCGGCGACGGCGCAGATCGCGCTGCAATCTTCGCAAGTGTGCAGCGTCACCACATGGTCTTTCTTGCCGCTTTCGACCATCTTGCCGCAGTGGGCGGCGCAAGTGTCGCACTCCTTCTGGCAAGCAAGACACGCTTTCACACAGGCGTCGTGGTCGCCGTGGTGCTTTGATGTCTCCTGAGCGACCGAGAAGTAAGTCAGGGCTGCGATGGGAATTGCGACGAGGAGAACGAGTGCGGCGCGGGTCATTGGAGAGGCTCCTAAAAAAACAGTAGTTTTGGGCAGGAATTTGCCTGGAGGATCTAAATAGGCAAATGTTGTTCCGGTTTTCGCTGACTACCCGTCAGCCGATGCTGCTCGACCCCACGTTCCACGGGGCAGTGTCGCGCAGCGATTCCTTGCCGCGAAGATCAAGCTGATCATCGGGATGTGCTTCGGCGCGGCAGTCTTGCTGCTTGCTGTGGTGGCCGTGCTCGTGCTCATTGCGTCGGCGCCGCGATAAGGTTGGATCGATCGCCCGGCGGGGGCTGCGTGGCGCAAAGGGGGAGTTCGGAAGTTGGTGGCGGAGGTGGCGGGCGCTCGTGGGTGGTGGCGGAGGTGGCGGCTGGCAGCAAGCAAGTTGGTGGCAATGGTGGCAACGTTGGCAAGCTCTCGTGGATGGTGGCAGTTGGTGGCAGTTGGTGGCAATGAGGAGTGGCGG
>JBKJSI010000418.1:0-7183 GCA_046595915.1 Pirellulaceae bacterium | reverse complement strand
GCAACTACTTGGGCTGTTCATTTTAGCGATCGCGCAGATCGCGCCCAAGGAGCAACCGCAGGCGACGGACTCCGGTTCGGTAGCCTATGAAAACAAGTTCGAAGCCGAAAGCGATCTCAATTTCGATGCGTGGCCCGATGGCTGGAAGCGTCACTTTTCCGCCGATCACCCTCGCTATATCACCGTCGAAATCGGCAATGCCAGCCAACTCGACAGCGAAAACGCTGATCGTAAACACGACCTTGGCCCTACGCTAACGAAAGAAAAAGGCCCTGCCACGATCGCTGGCTTGGCCGTCGGCGGTGACCAGGCGCCACAAGGCGGCGCCTTGATCACGAAACTCAATGGCGGCAATGTCACGATCTATTCTCCCGATATCGAAGCCAGCTCCACTTACAGCTATTCCTTCGAAATCTATGTCCGAGCCGAGACACTGCGCCAAAGCCGCGTCGAGGTGACGCTGATTTTTCTAAGCGATGACAAACAACGCCAGGTATTACAGCGTCTACGCGCGACGCCGGTATCGCGTACGAGTGGCTGGAAGAAAATCCAATTCGATCATGTAAGTCCCACGAATCCCAAAACTAGATTCGTCCGCGTCGAGCTATCGATCAAGAGCGACCTCCGGCACGACCTGAGCGGCGTCGTGGCCTTCGACAATCTCCGCTTCGTCCGCTTGCCGCGAATTAGCTTCTCCGTCAACCGCCGCTTTTACGTCTTCCCGCGCCCGGAAGATGTCGAGCTAACCTGCCATGTCTCTGGCGTCGATCGAGCAGACCCCGAAATCAAGCTCGAACTCTTTGACGTCAATGGTCGGCCCATACCCGAAAAAGAGAAGACCCTCAAAGCCCTCACGCAGGCGCTCACAACCACGGTCGAGGAGAATGACAAAGACAAATCACCAAGCGCTCCGGGACTGGAATCGAGCTATGCCGGCTCGGTAGTCTGGAAACCCGATCCGCCTGGATACGGTTTCTATCGAGTCCGCGCCACCTATCTCGACAAGAACAATACACCAAAATCGAACGATGCCACCTTCGTCGTCAATGAGCCGCGCACCAATCGCAAAGTCGGCGAATTCGGCTGGTCGATTCAATCCAATCCCAACGTCATGCTGCGTGATCTCGCCACCCTGCTGGGAGACGTCGGAGTCAACTGGCTGAAGTTTCCTACCTGGTATTCCGAGTCGCAACGCGAAGAACTCGTCGAGTTCGCCAAGTTCGCCGACCGCCTCGGAACGCAAGGCATTACCGTCATCGGAGTCCTCGATCGGCCCCCGCAAGAAATCGAGAAATCCCTCGGCATGCAGTTTGGCGATGGCGCCGCTGGCATCCTCTCTGAAAAACAGCTCTGGGGCCCCGCACTCGATGGACAAATGTCACGCTTGTCCCTCATGGTTCGCCATTGGCAGCTCGGGCGCGATGGCGATGAAAGCTTCTTTGGAATCGACCACTTGGAAGATAAAGTCGCCGACCTCCGCCGACACATGGAAGGCTACGGACAAAACACCAAACTCACTCTCTCCTGGAACTGGCTTTACGAGCCGCCGGCAGCCCCCACCGATCGCATCGTCTGGGACAACGTCTCCTTCTTCTCCGACAAAAATCCGACTCCCGATGAGCTGGGGCGCCTCCTTTCCCATTCATCGCTTGAGCGCACCCGCCCCTGGGCCGTCATCAAAACGCTCGACGAAGCGGATTATGGCGTCGAAGTCCGCGCCCGTGACTTGATCCACCAAATGATCTCCGCCAAACAGCAAAATGCGCCGGTGATCTTTATTCACGAACCGATCAGCGAGCAGGGGCTTATTCATCCCGATGGCACGCCCGGCGACTTACTCCTCCCCTGGCGCACCGCTGCCAACTTCCTGACCAACGCGACTTACAAAGGCCAGCTTCCCCTCCAGGGAGGCAGCCGCAGTTTCCTCTTCACACGCGGCGAAGAGACAACGCTCGTTATCTGGAACGAAAATGTCGAGCCGGGCGCCCCCCCCGTCATGGAGCGGGTTTACCTGGGCTCCGATATCAAATCGACCGATCTCTGGGGCCGCGAAACCCCCATCGATACGATGGTCGATCAAAAAGACAAATGCAGTTACCAAGAGATCCCCGTCTCTTCGTTGCCCATCTTCATCTCCGGCATCGAGCGCGGCGTCGCGATGTGGGATGTCACTTTTCGCTTTGACAGCGCCGAACTCGTCACCAAATTTGGACAAGACGAGACCAATGCCGTCAACTTCGAAAACCACTTCGATTCCACACTCAAAGGCAAAATCGAACTCCTCTTCCCTAAAACCTGGAAGGTCGACCGCCGCGACATCCCCATCTCGCTCAGCCCCTCCGATCCCCCGCGCCGCGAGCCGATCCGCGTCGGCCTGCTCGATAACGCCAACTCCGGCGAAGAATCAGTCCCCCTGATCATCGAGCTCCAAACCGAAGAGCTCCACCGCTTCAAAATCCATCGCCGCCTCCGTGTCGGCGTCACCGATGTCGAAATGGAAGTTGTCCCAACCCTTCAACCCAACGGTGATCTAATCGTTGAAGTGCAAATGGAGAATAAAAGCGACAAACCACTCAGCTTCAAAACCACGCTCTCCCCCGAAAACCGAAAATCAATCCGCCGCCTCCTCCTCGACGCCAAACCCGGCCGCACCACCATGCGTTTCCTGCTCCAAGATGGCAAAACCCTAACCGGAAAACAAATCGGCGTCCGAGCCGTCGAGATCGATTCAGATGCCCCCCGTGTCGTCAACAAAACCGCCATCGGGCCCAGCTAAATTGGGGATTAACCAAGGAGAAATTCGACACGATGCACCATTTTCCGGACAAGAGAAACTACACCGTAGCAAGCAATGATTGAATAGCCCCCCGAAGCTCCCCAAATTCAAGGGGCTTTGCAAGATGCGATTGAAAACCCGCATCGATCGCGGTCTGCCGATCCTCGACCCGAGCAAACGCGGAAAGCGCAATCGCCGGAAGGTCGGCATGGGAATAACCTCGCCTGCGCACTTCGCGAATGAGCTCCAGCCCATTCATAGAAGGCATCGCAATATCGCTTAGTATCAGCGCTGGCCGTTCATCCTCAAGCGCCAACAGGGCGGCGGCCGCGCTATCCACGCTCCTGACCTTGGCTCCGAAATCCGCGAGGATTTTGCTCATTAGTTGCCGCGCATCCGCTTCATCATCCACGACCAAGATCAGCTTACCCTCAATTCCCCCGTGCGACTCCATATGCGGGGAGGCAATTGACGACAGGTGAGCATAAGTATCAGCTGAGTGCGGCGAGCGATCCGGCATTTCCGATTTGCGAAAACGCACGATGAGCTCAGCGCCTTTTCCTGCTCCCTCGCTTTGCGCTGTGATTGAGCCTCCTTGCAACTCGGCGAACTGCTTAGCGAGAGCGAGTCCCAGTCCCAGCCCGCTGAATTCTCGAGAAGAAGTAGCGTCACCTTGGCGAAACCGATCGAAGATCGCCGGTAATAATTCGGCGCTAATTCCCTTTCCCGTATCCTTCACGCGAAGCTCGCATTCGGAGTGGCTTTCGACTAGCGAAACAGACACTCTCCCGCCCGGAGGAGTAAATTTGATGGCATTCGAAACCAAGTTCCAAACCAGCTGCTGAACGCGAGTCGGATCGGCGTTGATGCTTGTCGGCGTTTCAGCGATGGCCGTCTCAATAGCGATTCCCTTCGATTCAGCCGAATGCGAGAGGGAGCCGAGCGCGGTCTTCACCGTCGCTGCCAGATCAATTTCCTGAATGTTCAGTCGCAGCTTACCGGACGTAATCTGAGAAACATCGAGCAGATCGGCAATCATCTGTGCTAATACTTTGGCATTCCGTTCAATCGCCTCCACGCCTTCTTGCACTTCGGTTGCGCCGGGCGGCAAGAGCTTGAGGATGGCCGACCACCCCATGATGGCGTGCAGCGGGGTCCGTAATTCATGGGACAAGACCGCTAAAAACTCATCCTTCACCCGATTCGCTTCTACTGCTTCCGCTTTCGCGGCCCGCTCACTGATCAGCAACTTCTCCCGCTCAAGTTCCACCTCGCGCGTCCGCAAAAATGCTCGCACCGTGGCGATCAAAACCGGCGGCTCGATCGGGTGCGTCAGGTAACCGTCCGCCCCAACTTCGAAGCCATGCACCTTGTCCATATCCCGAACGAAGGTCGCCGATAAATGGATGACGGGAATACGCGCGGAAGTTTCGATCTTTCGAATGCGACTGCAGACCTCGAAACCATCGAAATCCGGCAAGTTCACATCCAGCACAACTAGATCAATATTCTTCTGAGCCTTTTCAACCGCCTCCGAGCCGGTCACTGCCTCTTCCACATGCCAACCGGCCCTTCGGAGCACATGCGATGTCGAATAGAGCGTTGCGGGATTATCGTCCACCACCAAGATTCGTGCGTTTTGAACTAGCATGTGTGAACCTCCAAAGCGATCCGCTGAAGAACGATCGTTAGCTTCGCCGCAGGCCTAGTGCTTTGTCGCAACTTGAATTGGGGATGGATGTGTGGCTGTGTTTCGAAAACAAAACGGCGAAACAGACTATTTTGCAAGACTAATTCAGTCTGTTTTGTTTTCTAAACACGGCTCGGATCAACTCCAAAATCTAACTGTGACAAAGCACTAGGAGCATCGCGAGTGTTCTAGGTGTTGGTGGCGGATTCAGTTCACGGACAGAAGCGACGAGCTGAAGGAATACGTTCGGGGAAACACTGGCGCCCGGCCCTTAATCGGATACCTAATATGCTAGCTCGCCAGATCGCTGGTTAGGCACAAAATTTGCCCGTCGCAACCTTTCGCCCGGACAGCGGTTTGACGACGCGATAAAAAGATCGAGACTTAGAAATGAGCACACCCTGCGACAACAAGCCCAAACCAGAAAAGCCAGTAAATAAAGACTCTGGAATGACAAATGGCGCGCAGTCAGGCCGTGACCTCAAAACGGTTAAATCATATGACGATTTGTCACAAGCCACAAACGATGAAATCGCAGCCTGCGATCCGGCAGACGCCATTCTGATCTTTCGCGAAATCGACAAATTGACCGAATGGCTCAAGGCCGAGGGACACATTCTCCATCTTGTCAAAGAAGGCGAGGTCTATAAGGTCCCGCCTTCGACTCCCGCTAATACTCAGGAAGTCCTTGGTGAAAAGGTATTTCGAATCTGTGGCACTCAATCGCTGCCAACGCCTTCTGGCTCACGCGCAGCCGCAGAAATGTCGGCGAAACCGCTCTGCGCATGGGCGACTGAATCGCTCATGAAGGAAGTGAACGAGAAACTTGCCGACGAATCGCAGGAGGTGCGAAAACTCTCGATGTGGCCGGTCCGTCGCGCATTTGTTTATGTCGATGTTTCGGACTTCTCGCAGCGAGTCGCAGCAGAACAGGCGTTAATCATCAACACCTTGACGACGCTAACCCGTAAAAAAGAATACTGGTCAAAGCCCATGGAGTCGGAGGTGAGGCAAAGCGTTGAAGATCAACTTTGTATCGGCGATGGCTATATCATCGTGTTCAAGCAATCCATCCATGCGACCTATTACGCGGCTCGATTAGCGGACAAAATCGAAGAGTTTATTGCCGAGAAACAGCTCGTTATTCACTTCCATTTTCGAATCGGCATCCACGTAGGCCAGGTCTATCGTTTCTGGGACTATTGGCGCGGCAAATGGAATTACATTGGCGAGGGAATCAATGGCGGCAATCGCGTCTTAACTGCGATTGGTAAGGATGCGGACGACATGATTTTTGTATCGGGCGAAGTGAGAGAGGAGCTACGTGCTGAGACGACTCCCGCCGCCCGCTCCCTCATTCGCATCATGTCCAATCGGGGCCGACACAGCGACAAGCACGGCGGGATGTGGCGAGTTTACGAACTTCGACACTCAGAGGTTTTAGGCGACTAGACGATGCGCCGCCGTCGTACCTTCCCGAGTTCATCCGAATTGAAGTCGCCAAGCTTAAGTGATTTCGAATGAAGCAAAGTGACATGAAGTGGTCTAGAACAGAATAGCGCGAGCAAAAGACAACAGGAAAATCAGCCAAGCGATCCGGCTCGCGAGCTTCGTATCGAAATCGATTTGCAATCCCTTCCATCGAGCAGCTATGATCATGGCCGCTCTAGTACGACACAACGGAATAACAAGGGCGATTTGTTTCGCCGCCGAGCCGTGGCGCCGCAAGGGAAACAACATGACCTGCTCAATCGACTTCGCAAATCGGCGAATTGCACCATGCGTTCTGCTCACATTGTTGGCCGCCTCCAGCCTTTCGCTGGGGCAGGACAAGTCCAAAAGCGAAGCGTCGCCGTCCGCGTTAGCCCAAGAATCATTCGACGCATTCAAACGCGGCGACACCGCCAAGTATGTCTCGTTTTTTCATCCGAATGAATTGAAGCGATTACAGGCCTTCGTGGTCGAGCTCTTCAAATCTCGCGAATCGGATCAGGAGCCAGATAAGGATATCGAGCAGCTTCGCAAGCTCTTTGCGCCCTTCGATTCCGTTGAAAAAGCAACCGCAGCCAAGGGAACAGACCTCCTCGCCGCCTTCCTCAAAAATACCGTGACGAACAATCCCGATTTCGGCGCAATCTTGGCGTCGGCAAAACTCCAAATCCTAGGAGAGATTGTCGAAGGGGAGGACAAGGTGCATGTGATCACCCGAACGGTGCTGCCTCGACCGCAACCGACAAGTTGCCAAAAGCAGGATGGCGATTGGCGCCTGCTGTTGAATAGCGAAACATTGCAAATGATGGAGGCGTTTGAGCGCAAGTCGCTCTATAAGAGGAAAGGCTGGACCCAAGCGGAAATCGCGCAGAAAACCAAAATCGATCAAGTCGAAGTCGTTGGACACGTCATGGACGGAGAAGTTACGGCCCAAGTTCTCTGCCGAGTCAAAATGAAAACCGATGACATCGGCTATTCACTCTTCGCCTGCTACCCCGTCCGAGAAGGCGAACCCGCCTGGGATCATCTAGGCGACAAGGATCGCACGAAACTTGCTGAAGCACTGCTCAGCAAGTGGAAGAAATAAGCGGGCGACGGATGGCTGGGGACAGGTTGCGCTAACCATCTCAGAATTCAAGCGGTGGGTGGCTGGGGTCAGATTGCGCTAACCAACTGACGATTCAAACAAAACCCAACCGCAATCTGCCCCCAGGCGCGCGGCCAGA
>JBKJSI010000365.1:0-2538 GCA_046595915.1 Pirellulaceae bacterium | reverse complement strand
CAATGGAACTCCGAACCCTGGCAGAATTCACCATTCGCAATCGGCTACTTGCGGTCGAAGGGATTTCCCAAGTAACCGTCATGGGCGGCGTGCTAAAACAATATCAGGTCATTACATCGCCGGAACGCCTTGCCGCCCAAAATGTGTCACTCCAACAGCTTACCGACGCGGCAGCGAAGGCGAATGTTATTAAGGGCGGAGGCATCCTGGAGCGAGGCGAGCGCGAATCGCTCATTCGCATCAGCGGCCAAAGCCTTGCAATAGATCAGGTCGCGAACACCGTAGTTATTTGGCGCGATCCAAGGCCGGTGTTGATTAAGGATGTGGCCCAAGTTCGCTTAGGTGGACCAGTACGCCGGGGGGATGGCAGTGTCTGGGTGAAGGAAGATGGCAAGCCAAACGGTGGTGACGCCATCATGCTCGCCATTCAAAAACAGCCCGATGCTGACACGTTAAGGCTCACGGCTCAGCTTGAACTTGTGCTGGAGGAGTTGCAGCGCGATTTGCCGAGGAATGTTCTGATTGAGCAAAGAATCTTCAAGCAATCGGATTTTATCGAGGCAGCTGTCGATAATGTGGTTGAAGCGGTACGCGATGGCGCCCTTTGGGTGGTCGTGATTCTCTTCCTCTTCATGTGGAATTTCCGCGTCAGCATCAGTTCGCTCACGGCGATGCCGATTTCAATCCTCCTTACAGTCCTGATGTTTTGGCTTCTGGGGATTTCAATCAATACGATGACCTTGGGCGGGATTGCTGTGGCGATCGGCGACCTCGTCGATGACTCCATTGTCGACATCGAGAATATTTATCGACGCCTCAAGGAAAATCGCCATGCGGCGATTCCGCAAAATCCGCTGAAAGTGATTTTCCTCGCCTCCAGTGAGGTGAGGAATTCTATTGTCTATGCCACGCTGATCGTGGCGTTGGTCGTGCTTCCGCTATTCGCACTCGACGGACTCGAAGGACGAATGTTTGCCCCATTGGGCATCGCCTATATCACTGCCTTGATGGCATCGTTAATCGTGTCGCTCACCATTACTCCAGTCTTGGGCTCATTCTTGCTCCCACGCGCTAAATTCCTCGATGACGCACGCGATCCGTTTCTCTTGCGGATATTGAAACAGTTTACCGAACACATCCTCCGCTTCACCCTTCGCCGAGCCTACCTCATCCTCGCGATTGTGAGTGTGTTGGTTGTCCTCTCCATGACTTCGATCTTATGGATGGGCGGCGAATTTCTGCCGCCGTTCAATGAGGGCACGCTTACGATCAATGTGCAAACCGAACCAGGCACAAGCCTCAGCGAAAGCAACCGGGTTGCGCGCCAAGTCGAAAAGCGGCTCTTGGAAGTTCCCGAAGTCATTTCCGTCTCGCGCAGAACCGGTCGAGCAGAGCTCGACGAACACGCTGAAGGCGTCAACTCCTCCGAAATCGATGTCGGCCTAATTCCCCATCAGAAGCCTAAGCCCGGAGTTGCCTATTCGGTTTTGCGAATGATCCCTTTCGCTCATTTATGGACTGTCGAATATCAAGGCCGTGTCCGTGAAGAGGTGCTTGCCGACATTCGCGACAAAGTCACTAGCGTTCCCGGTGTAAAAGTGAACATCGGGCAGCCCATTTCGCATCGGCTCGATCACATTATGAGCGGTGTACGGGCGCAGATCGCAGTGAAGGTATTTGGTCCTGATCTACGCGAATTGCGCACAGCAGCACAAGACATTCAAGATCGCATGGCTTCAATCCCCGGCGTTGTCGATTTGCAAATCGAACCGCAGATTGAAATCTCCCAGCTTCGGCTTCGGGTGAAGCATGAAGAAGCAGGAAGATATGGCCTCGCCCCGGGCGACATCGCCGAAATGCTTGAAACTGCCTATAAGGGGCGCAAGGTTTCGCAGATTCTCGATGAAGACCGGTATTTTGATTTGATGGTCTGGTTCGACGAGGCTTCCCGTCGTGATCCAGAAGAGATTAACAAGACCATTCTTGATACGCCCTCTGGGCGCAAGATCGCTCTGGGCGATGTCGCCGAAATTCTCGATACTACCGGGCCAAATACGCTCAACCGCGAAAATGTCCAGCGGCGAATCGTCGTTTTCTGCAATGTGCAGGGGCGCGACATGGCAAGCGTCGTGCGCGACATCCAGCGAGAGATCTCGCCAGTTGACGAATCCATTCGAAGACTTCCCGGCTCTTACCGAGTCGAGTTGGGTGGTCAGTTCGAAGCACAACAGCAGGCTAATCAGCGACTTCTTGTGCTAGGGGCATTTTCCGTCGTGGGTGTTTTCTTGTTGCTTTGCAAAGCTCTCAAATCCTGGATGGCCGCCCTGCAAGTCTTGGCCAATATTCCACTCGCCGCGATGGGCTCGGTGATTGCGCTACTGCTCACAAACTGGCCTGAATGGGAGGCGCTACAAGCCGCTCCTTGGTGGCAGTGGCCGCGTGTTTGGGTTGAAGCAACAAGCCTCACAGTGGCACATTGGGTCGGCTTCATCACATTGATCGGCATCGTCAGCCGCAACGGGATCATGATGATTTCGC
>JBKJSI010000267.1:0-10886 GCA_046595915.1 Pirellulaceae bacterium | reverse complement strand
GGTCCGCGAGCAGCCCCGCGACCGGCTGATCAATCCGCCCCGCCTCCTGCGAGTGGTTCGCGACCATATCCTCATGCCCGTCCCAGTTGATGCGTGGACTGCCGAACGACCCGCCCGAAAAAAGTTGCACAAACCGAACCCCGCGCTCGAGCAGCCGCCGCGCGAGTAGACACGCCCGCCCAAACTCCGCCGACTCCTGCCCCTCAAGCCCATACAACGCCCGCGTCTCCGCCGACTCCTTCGTCAAATCCGCCGCCTCCGGCGCAGCCAGCTGCATCTTCGCGGCCAACTCAAAACTCCGAATCCGCGCCGACAAAAGATCCTCCGGATGCTCCGCATGATGCCGCGCGTTAAAAGCGGTGAGCAACTTCCGCGTAGCCGCTTCCTGCCCCTCCGAAATCGCCATCGCCGGCGTCAGATCCGCAATCGGCGGCCCCGCGCTCTTCAAAATCACGCCCTGGTGCTGCGCCGGCAAAAACCCACTCGTCCAATTAATCGACCCGCCCGCCGGAATCCCCCGCGGATCAGGAATCACGACAAACGCGGGCAAATTCTCCGTCTCGCACCCGAGCCCATACGACAGCCACGACCCGAGCACGGGAAAGCCATTGAGCCGAAAGCCCGAGTTCTCCTGAAACGTCGCAGGCGTGTGATTCGAAGTCTCCGCAAACATCGACCGCACCAGCGTCAGTTCATCCGCCTGCTCCGCGAGCTTGGGGAACAAGTCCGAAATCCAAAGCCCGCTCTTCCCGCGCTGCTGGAACGCCCAATCGTTTTTCTTCAGCAGCCCGACCTGCCCAAAAAACACATCCGGCTTTTCGGACGACGGCAGCGGCTTGCCATGCAACTCCGCGAGCCGCGGCTTGTAGTCAAACGAATCCACATGCGAAAGCCCGCCGCAAAGGCAGATATGGATAACGCGCTTCGCCTTCGCCGGATGATGCACCGCCCGCAAAACATCATCCCCCGCCCGCGCCGATTTATTAACAAGCCCCAGCACCGCCGCGCCAGCAAGCCCACTCGCCGCGAACGAAAACAGCTCCCTACGTGTGCCGGTATGGGTGCCACTGCTGGCTTGCCCAGCAGTGAATGCGTTTCGCGTCATCGTGCGGCTACTCCACGTACAAAAATTCGTTGCTATTAACGAGTGCCCGCGTAAGAACAAACAACCCATGCTCGCGAACCTGCTCCGCCGCGAGCGTTAGCTCTTCCTCCGTCGCCGCCCGCCCCAGCGCCAGTTCAATCGCCCGCGCGCACTGCGCCCGAACATCATCACCAGCCTCCTTCACGACCCGCGCCGCAAACTTCTCCGCCATCTTGAGCGCGAACGAGTTATTGAGCAGCGAAAGCACCTGCAATGGAGTCGTCGTCACCGCCCGCTTCGGCGCCGTCGTCGACGGATCAGGGCAATCGAACGCGTCGAGCAAATCATTCCGCCCGCCTCGCGCCCACATGCGATAAACACTCCGCCGCATCATCGCCTGCGTCGGCTCGACAATCGCCGGATACACATTCAGCGTCTTGAGGTAGAGAATCTCGAAATCCTTAAAACTCGGCCCGCCCATCGCGAGATCGATCTGCCCCGTAAGCTGCACCAGCGAATCGCGAACCACCTCCGCCTCAAGCCGCGAGGGGCTTTTACGCCACAGGTAGCGATTGTCCGCGTCAATCTTCATCGCCGCATCATTCTTAGCAGACGTCTGCCGATACGCCCGCGACAAAACGATCTTCTTATGCAACGCCTTCAGCCGAAAACCCGAGTCCACGAAATCCGCGGCCAATGCATCGAGCAATTCCCGATGGGTAGGCAGCCCGCCATTGAACCCCAGATCGCTCGGCGACTCGACAAGCCCCGCGCCAAAGTGATTCCGCCAAATGCGATTCACAATTGTCCGCGCGAAGAGCGGGTTTTGCGAGTCCGTAATCCAGTTCGCGAGCGCGAGCCGCCTCTGAGCCTCGGGCGCATCTGCCGCGAGCCCAAAGCTCGAGCTCTTTCCCACGACCGAAGCAATCCCGCCCGCACTCACAACCTCCGCCAAGTCACCCGGGTTGCCGCGCCGCAGCAAATGCGTGAGCCCCGCCTCGCCCGGTCGATTGGCATAAGCCAGCTTCACCGGCGCCGGCGCGGCAAGACTCGCCCGCACCTTGTCGCTCTCCGCAAGCAACACCTCCCGTTTCGCCCGCGCCTCCGGCGCAAGCCAATCGAGCCGCTGATTCACGGCCGCCTGCGAGCTAAACCACTGGCCCGAAGTGCGAACCTCGTCCGCCGATAGCGCCCGATCATGCAAATGAGCCCGTCGAATCACGCCCGTAAACATCTTCGTCGGATTCGCCGGCGAGTGCCGCAGCCCAAACACGGCCCGATACTCACCGCGTTTGAAGGGCATCACCCCGCTGCTTTTGTACGCCTTGCCATAAAGCTGCCCGTTGCGAAAAGATTCGACGCGCCCGTCGTCGTGGTAAACAATCGCGCAATGCACCTCCTCGCCCGGCGGTGCAACTTCGTCGGACCCTTGAAAGCTCTGATAGCGGCGAAAGCCCTCGCTGCCCGCCATCCACCGCCGTGCCTCAAGTTCGCCAAACGTGATTGCATCAAACACGCCGCCATCGCTCGTCTCGATGCTCAAAAGCCCACCGCCGCGCTGATCGAGGTTGGCTAGCGTCGCCCAAACCTCGAGGGTTTTGGCTTTGAGTTCGGTCGCGAGTGGCTCGCTAATCGCAAATGCCGATCCACCATCGAGCTTGAGCCCGCTCGGTTCCAGCTTCGCGCCCCCTTCGAGCCGAATTGAAGCCGCCGGATCGGTGAAATCCCATTGATGCGCAGGCAGCGCGACGCTCGAACTCGGCGCGACCGCAGCAAGTCCTTCCGCCTTCAACCGCTCCCGAATCGGGCGCTCGATCTCGACAACTTCTGCTTGCGAGACGCGAAGCCGTTCCTTGAGAGCATCGCGAGATTTCTCGAATGCAACGATTTCTTCGGACGTGCGAATATCACGTTCACCATGCCGCACGCCCGCGAGCGACGCGGCGATTTGGTAATACTCGGTCTGCTTGATCGGGTCGAACTTATGGTCATGGCACCGGGCGCAATTCACCGTCAGCCCCAAAAAAGTCTGCCCCACCGCGCCGACCATGTCTTCAATCTCATCCTGCCGAACCACCGCCCGCATCGCCGCACTTTGCTGGGTCTGCCCAACACTGTCATAAGCGCCCGCGACAAGAAAGCCGGTCGCCGCGATATCCGGCTTCGGCAACACATCGCCCGCGAGTTGCCGCCGCGCGAATTCGTCATAAGGCATGTCATCGTTCAGCGATTGAATCACCCAATCGCGATAGGGCCAAGAGTTGTAACGCGGCTCGTCATGCTCAAACCCGTGACTCTCGCCAAAACGCGCGAGATCCAGCCACTGCCGCGCCCAACGTTCGCCATAGCGCGGAGAAGCCAGAAGCCGATCGACCAATCGCTCTTCCGCGCGAGGCTCGTGATCATTCTCGAACGCAGTAATTTCCTCAGGCGTCGGCAAGAGCCCAATCAAATCAATCGTGAGTCGCCGAATAAAAACGCGCCGACCCGCGAGCGCCGATTCAGCGAGCCCTTTTTCTTTCCGCTTCAATTCGAGCAGCGCATCTATATCGAGCGGCGAGCCGGTGCGTTGAATCGGCTGAAGCGACCACCAATCGCGCCCCGCGCGAGCCGAAGTAGACTTGGCGAGCGGATCGAGCGGAGTCGCAGAGAAATAGGCGCCGCTAGCAACCCAATCGCGAATGACTTGGGCATCTTCTTTACCAAGCGGTTTCTTCGGCGGCATTTCGCCCGACTCGATTTTTTGCCAAATCGGACTATTCGCAACATCGCCCACGACAGTCACCGCGCCGCTTTCGCCACCCTTGGCGAGTCCCTCGCGACTACTGAGATCGAGGCCGCCCTTTTTGTCCGTCGGGTTGTGGCACTCCAAGCAACGACTCATCAGCAGCGGCGCGACGGCTGCGTCAAAACGCTTCTGAGCGTCTTGTTGCGCAGTGTTTTCCTGCGCAAGGATGCGACTAGGGAGCAAGACAGAGGCTACTGCAAGCAGCAGCCATTTGGCGATCGGCGGGTGGGGCACGGTGGGATTTGCCGAGAGGAGGGGGCGAACCCTATCAGCCTAAACTGAAGCCCCGCCGAGTTCAATCAAGTGACCCGAGTTTGGCGCCGCCACCCCACCCTCGCTCCAAGCGAAAATGTCAAGGGCAGATTTCGCCGCGAAAAGAGCTTCAAAAAGAGTTGCCAAAACGACTTGCCATTCGTTTCATGGAAGCGTTAGGATGCATGGAGGTGGACGGCGTCGCCGGAAGGGCCAAGGAGTTGGGCCGGCATGTTTTTCGGGCATCATTATTCGATACGCATCTTTGACCCAACGTTAGTGGAAATTGGAGCTGATTGAATGATCCATTACTCTTGTGATCGTTGCAAACGAGAACTCGAGCCGTCAGAGTTACGGTACGCGGTGAAGCTAGAGCTACAAGCGATCTTGGAACCGGTTGCTTGTGCCGAGATCGAAGATGACCGCGATTACCTTGGTGAACTCAACGACCTGATTGAATGCGAAGATATCGAAGATGACTTCGATGATGAGTTTGACGCGCCCGAGCCCGACCTCGGCCCGCAAACTCACCAGCATCACTACGACCTCTGCCCGCGCTGTGCAAAAGCACTCCGCCGCAATCCGCTGGGCCGCGAAACGCCGATGCGATTTGGCTTTAGCCAGAACTAGCTAGACGACCAATGCGAAACTCTTCTCGCCGCTCAAAATGGGCGGCGTTTTTTGTTTCTTGTTGTAATTGCGGGGGACTAAATCGGCGGCGGCGCTGCCAAAGCTAGTTTCAATTCCGCAAAAAGCTGCGCCGGGCGAAATGGCTTCTGAAGAAATCCCGCAGCATCCATCATCTGCCGTCGCGGCTTGCCCTCTGATTTTTCGTCATACCCACTCATGAGAATGATCGGCGCAGCCGGCACGATACGTCTCAGTTCGTCAAAGGCTCCCCAGCCATCGAGCCGAGGCATCACGAGATCGAGCAAGATAATCGCGATTTCATTTCGCATTCGCTTCGCCAACTCAATTCCCTCGACGCCATCTTTCGCTGCAGTCACCTCGTATCCCGCGCCACTTAGAAGCTGCGAAAGAAACTCCCTCACCGTCGGCTCATCTTCCACAAGTAAGATGCGTTTTCGCGAGGAAATTTGTGGCTCCGATTTCACTTGGGCAGGGGAATCACCCGTCGCCGCAATCTGCGGAATAAGCACTCGAATGCTTGTGCCTCGACCAGGCGCGGTTTGAACCTGCACAGCGCCACGGTGGCGTTTGATGATCCCCAACACTGCCGCCAGTCCCAAACCTCGTCCAGCAAACTTCGTGCTAAAGAATGGATCGAAAATCTTGCTGGCCACATCCGCGGGCATTCCACAGCCGTTATCCAAGAACTCTAAGAAGGCAAATACCCCCGGCGTACTCGGCGCCAGTGCAAATGAACCTCCGAGATCCGATTCGATTAGCGTGGTTACCCCCGTGCGAATGTCGATTCGCCCTCGCTTTCCTTCAAGGGACTCAAGAGCATTGCTCGCAAGTTGCATCGCGACCTGTCGAAGCTGAATCACGTCGCCTAATCCTGACGCGGGTGACAACTGAAAATGAAGCTCTGCCTTATGGGCTACCATCGATTGAAAAACTGGCGCCGCGTCGTGGATCATCGATTCTAACTGAAAAGTTTCAACCGCCATCTGGTCTCGGCCAGAGTACGCGAGCATCTGCTTGGTCAGACTCGCGGCGCGGCGTGCGGCTTTACCGATTTCTAAGAAAACCGGCGCTGCCGGAGAATCAGCCGGGATCCTCATCAATCCAAGTTCAGCATTGCCAAGCACCGAAGTAAGAATGTTGTTGAATTCATGCGCAATGCCGCCTGCCAAAACACCGAGTCCCTCATATTTCTGCGATTGAATCAACTGTTCTTCGAGCCGTTTGCGATCGGTAATGTCTTGCGCGACGCCCAAAAGCCCCGTTACCTTTCCCGATTTGTCAAATTCGGGCTCAGCCCAAACTGCAACCCAGCGCAGGTCATCACCGACGAGCATCCGATGCTCCATCGCGATCACTTCGCCCAAGAGTCCCTTTTGCCAGGTCGCCTGCACTCGAGCGCGATCGTCGACATGAACTAGATCGTCCAGTTCTTCCTGTTCGTAGTCACTTGCGGCCCGAGGCAGAATGCGATGCGTTCCATCCGCGTTTTCAAATTTGTCTGTCGCGCAGTCATAGGACCAACCACTCATTTTGGCTAACGCCTGGGTATTTCGAAGGAGCGTCATGCTCCGCTGAAGTGCATCTTGAGCCTTGCGCTTCTCCGTAAAATCTTCCCACGTAACCAGAATTCCATTTACCGTTCCCTCCGCGTCATGCAAGGGAATCTTGCTCGTGTTTAGCCAGATCGTAGCGCCGTTCGCCACCGTCATCGGCTCAACAATCTGATACTGAGGCTGGTTGCTCTCCATGATCTCTCGATCTTTGCGAATGAAAAATTCGGCTTGCTCCCGAGTTAAATGTGGAAGGTCAAAATCGGTTAACCCTGAAGTAGTTTGACTATCCAACTTCAGCGCCTTGCACACAACCGCATTCATTCCAAGATATCGCGACTGGCGATCCTTCCAGACGACTCCTTGTGGGATGTTGTCGAGAACCAGTTGCAACATCTCTTTCGATTCGCGAACAGCCTCTTCAGAGCGCTTGCGCTGGGTGATATCGACATCCATACAAGCAAACCAACTCTCGCCTCGCGGCCCTGGGATTGCAAACTGAGTCGATAGTGCAATCCCCTTCTCTCCGTCGGCTCGGCGAAATTCAAATTCTCGAGGGCCGATCGGTTGGCCATTCCGCCGAATCATTTCACATGCCTCGCGAAAAAGAAGTGGATCTTCCGGCGCACCGCAGAGTTCCTCCAACGATTTGCCGATTGCATCCTTTTCAGCAACACCAAACATCTCTTCGGAAGCCCGATTCCAAAGCACGACGCGTCCTACTGCGTCATACCACTGAATCGCAACGCCCGGCGAATTGGCGATCACCGCCGCCAAACGCGACTCGCTCTCCTGGAGCGCCTCCTCGGTTTTAGCTCGTTCGATCGCAATGCCGGCTAGGTAAACTGCGTTGTTAACGATTTCCAAGTCTTCTGCGGTCGGCTTTCCCGGTGTCGCGCCATAGATCGCAAACGTACCAAGCACTTGACCATAAGATTCCGCGGTACCCGAGAGCTTTCCTGTAAAGATGGGTACCGACCAGCAAGAACGCAAACCAAACCCAAGGGCCATTTCTCGAAAGTCTTGCCAAAGGGGATCATTCGCAATGTCGCCAACAACCACGGTTTGGCCCCGAAACGCAGCCGACCCGCAAGATCCCACATTCGGGCCAATTTGCACTCCATCAATCGCAGCACTATAGGCCGCTGGAAGTTTATCCCCGGCCCCAAATCGTAGGCGATCACCATGCAGCACTAAAATCGAGGATCGCGAGTCGGCGATTTGAGTTTCGACAAAATTGACAATCGCCTCGAGCACCTGGCGGCATCCCTCGCCCTTGGCGATTCGCTCAAGGATCGCCTTCTGGTGAGCCAAGGCAAGTTCCACTCGCTTGCGAGGAGTGTCGTCCAGATGGAGGCCGACAAACTTTTGTATAGCGCCGCCTTCATCGCGAAATGCCCGTCCCCGCGCATGGATCCAGCGCCAACTACCATCAGCTCGACGCACTCGAGCATCTACCTGGTGCGTGTCCTGGCCAGAAGCAGGCATCACCGCATAGGCAGTGGCAATCGCAGGAAAATCCTCCGGATGGATTCGTGAAACCCACGCCTCGGCAGTAGCAATCGCCTCCGTTTCCGAATATCCAAGCTGGTGTCGCCATTGATCTGAGAAGGTGATCCGATTCGACGCCGAGTCCCATTCCCAAAACCCAATCTGAGATGCATCGAGCACCAATTCGAGGCGTTGTTGAGCGGCTTGCAAGGCGGCATTTGCAGCGTGACGCTCCCGGAGGTCAATCACAATCGCGACAGCGTATCGACTACCATCCACGTCGTACGATCGCAGGCGCACCTCAACCGGAAAAACCACTCCATCCTTGCGACGGTGGCGGGTCTGCAGCGTGACCAGCTTGCTAAACGCCGAATGGATCATCTGATCCACTTGCTCTTGCGAGACGTCGGGATCGAAAATCGGCGGTGTCATGCCGATTAGCTCATGACGCTCGTAGCCAAGGCTCTCACAAGCTTGACGATTGGCGTCGAGAACTGCGCCCCGCGAATCGTGCAAGTAGATCGCGTCACTGGCGTTCTCAAACACATTTCCAAAGCGAATCTGGTGCGTTCTCAATTCCTGTTCGATTTGCCCTCGTTGCAATTCCGCCGCGACTCGCGCTGCCACGATTCGCAACAGCGATTCGGCCAGCCCCGCGTCCGGAATGCATTTTTCGTGGAGCAACGAGATGAGACCCAGCACGCGCCCGTCATTCGCAAGGAGCGGCAAACCCATGTAAGACTCGAGGTCGAGTTCACCGAGCATTGCATCCTCGGGAAAACGCCGCTGAATATCAGATTCGTAGTGGCAGAATTCACCCGTATGCACCGCCTCGCAGGGCGTGCCTCGCACGTCGTAATCGGTGTTTTCAAGAATGGTATCCCTGCAAACAAACGCCAACGTCGAACCGATCCTTGGCCGCCGCTCGTCAAACTTTACAATGACACAGTAAGATGCCTGACAAAGCTCGCCGAGGCGCGTTGCCAGCAAGTGAAAGAAATTGCTCCCTTCATGAGAACTCAGAAGCTGCGTGAGAATTCGCACCGCGTTTACAAAGTGATCAGGCGCTACCCGCGATTTTTCCCCATTCGCATCATCAATACGCAATGAACTTTCCATTTCACTTCGCAGGGCCTCGCGCCACACTCCATTTTCACTGCGCCGCGGAACGCAATATTGATTCCACCCGCTCCTCACAAATCCAAGCGACGGCGAAATCAATTCAATCGCCAAGAGGGCGAAAGTCCGCGAACCTGAAATCCTTCATCTGCTAAGACGCTTTTGTTACATAGTGCGTGATGACATGCAATGATCTCTGGAGCGATTTTGCCTCCTCTGCTTCGAGCGAAGGGCAAGGACGCGAAGCGAAGAGTTGACCGCCACGCCACAAATTCGTCCCATTTCGCTCGTAAAATTCTCGCCCGGTCAATTCCGCATAGCCAAAGACACAACCTCACGGCAAGTTCGTAAGATAGAAGGCCAGAAACGCACATCCTTTGACCTCTTCTCCTCAAGGGGAACTGCTTTGAGACTTCATTTCATGGGCGCCAACCGCCAAGTCACCGGCTCGCGCTATTGCCTCGAAGCCGCCGGAAAGCAGCTAGTCATCGACTACGGTCTCTTTCAAGAGCGCCCCTTTGAACAGCGAAATTGGGATCCTTGCCTCATTCCACCTGAAGAAGTCGAAGCCGTTTGCCTGACCCACATTCACATCGATCACAGCGGTCTCCTGCCCCGATTTGTCAAGCAAGGTTTTAGCGGGCCGATCTACGCCACCGCGCCGACGTGCGAATTTGCCCCGATCGTGCTCGCCGACGCCGCCCGCATCCAAGCCGAAGATGTGGAATACAAACGAAAGCGACATCAGAAGGAAGGCAGAAATCGCTCGTTCCGGGAACCTGAGCCACTCTATTCGGATGCCGATGCGATGAAGACCGTACAGCTGATGAAAAGCGTCAGCTATGGCAAACCGATCAATATCCACGACACCTTCCGTGTGACCTATCACGACGCCGGCCACATTCTCGGCTCAGCGATGCTCGAAATCGACGTCACCGAAGGCGCCTCCACGAAGAAAATCATCTTCTCCGGCGACCTGGGCCAAAATGACAAGCCGCTCATCCGCGACCCCAGCTTGCTCAAGTCCGCTGACTACGTGGTCATGGAATCAACTTACGGCGATCGCAACCACGAAGACCATGGCAACGTCGTCGATCAACTCGCCGAAATCATTAATCGCACCGTCAAACGTGGCGGACAAGTCGTCATCCCCACCTTCGCCATCGAACGGGCGCAAGAACTGATGTACTACATAGCCCAGCTCGTTCACAACGATCGCATTCCGGATGTCCCAGTCTTTCTAGATAGCCCCATGGCTGTCGATGTCACCGAGGTCTATTTAAAATTCCCTGAGTATCTCGATGCCGAATCGCTCGCCATGCTGCGAGGCGGCAAATCGCCATTAGCGTTCCCCGGCCTCAAACTCTGCAGTTCCGTACAAGAATCGAAGGCTATCAACCAAACCCGCAAGCCAGCGATCATCATGGCCACCAGCGGCATGTGCGACTCTGGCCGCATCAAGCATCACCTCAAGCACACGCTGGAACGCCCCGATTGCACGATCCTCTTCGTCGGCTACCAAGGCAACGGCACCCTAGGTCGCATCATCTTGGATGGAACTCCCCGAGTGCGAATCCATGGCGCCGAATATGTCTCGCGCGCAGAAAAGGCCCAGATCTATGGCTTCTCTGGCCATGCTGATCGCGATGACCTTCTCCGCTGGATCGGCCACTTCGAGAGCCCACTCAAACGAGTCTTCTTGACGCATGGAGAAGAAGATGCGGCAATGAGCCTCGCGAAGGAAATCGAAAGCTCGCTCAAACTTCCGGTCACAATTCCCAATTACCGTGAGACGATCGATTTGATTTGAGGCATGAATTCATCGTTGTATGAGGAAGGCCAAAACACTATGTCGACCGCAGAGATCGCCCCGCCTAAATCTCGCTTCCGTTTCTCCTTCGGCCTAGGCCACCTATTAACACTCATGGCCGGCCTCGGTCTCGGCATGGCG
>JBKJSI010000260.1:0-3541 GCA_046595915.1 Pirellulaceae bacterium | reverse complement strand
GAATTTCGAAACCACGGATGGATACAGGTTCACTTAGCCCGGCGTAGCCGGAAACCAAGGCGGCCAGGCGTAAATACGGTTCCTCTCACAGAGGCGCGGAGACACGGAGGAAATTCGGAGCCACAGATGGACACCGATTCACACGGATCATTTGAGAGACGACTAGGATATTTCCGCGCCATTCGAAGAAATGAATGGTGAGTAATACGGGTTCTTCGAACGAGCGGCGAGAGTGCCTTGCAGGTCGCCGGTCGGGTTTGTTTGCTACCCGATGTGGGTTGGCGGCGACCTGTCCCCTGCCACCCGTCCGTCTAGTTCTCTCAGGAATGGCTTGTTTTTCCGCCACTTTGCCGGGCGTCGGCTTTCTTAACGGATTTGTGGCGGGTGACGCGGCGGGTTGTCGGTAACTGGCTTGTGAGGCAATCCACTACGGAAAGCCTGGCTAAAAGAAGTCAACTCAACAGCGAAAAAAGGGAAATACCATGCGAACGAAACATCGAACCTTGAAGTGTGAGAGCCTTGAGAACCGCCAATTGATGGCGGGCAACGTGTCTGTGAACCTCGTCGCCAACGAGGTTCGAGTCCTCGGCGACAGTGCAGCCAATCAAGTTAGCGTTGTTCAGCTGCCAAGCGGCGCCTACCGCATTCAGGGCCAAGGCGGTACGACGATCAATGGCAGGGCGTTTTTTGATGCGAAGTCGCCCGATTTCGATCTTCGGATCAATCTTGGCGCTGGCAATGACAGCCTGGTTGTTGGTAATCACATCGCCAATCCGGCGATGGTTGTTGAAGACTTGGAAATCGACATGGGTGCTGGGAACGATAATGTCGTTGTTGGAAATGTGCGAACCACCGACAACCAATTCGCGGTCATTCGTTTGGGGGATGGAAATGACGTCGCAAGTATCCAGAAGTCCACGATCAAAACTGGTCTGCGAGTCGAAGCGGGCGCGGGTAATGACCAGTTAGAGGTGTGGAAGTCGACTATCAACGGCAAGCTCGAAGCGAATATGGGGGCGGGAAACGACAAGGTCACGCTCATCGATGCCGTCTTCTCATCGTCATTTCTAGATGGCGGCTCGGGGACGGATACCCTCAAACGCACGGGCGGCAAAATTCCGACCAAAATCAGTTTCGAACTTTAAAAAGCCATTCGAGAAGGGGGACCGGTTGAGTTTACTCGCTACCCGATGTGGGTTGGCGGCGATCTGTCCCCAATCACCCGTCGCTTCGGCTTCTTTCCTCGCTGCTGAATATATTCGCGGGGAAGCGAACGCTTGGGCCGATCGTCTGATTTTCGATAGGCAGGTAGTAACTTGTCTTGCAAACAGGCTTTCAGGTATTCGCGCTTGCCGACCTTTTTTCCGTGAACGTAGTAGTGAGGGAAGCCGCGGCGTAAGCGACCCGCGTCGTTCCATTCCCGCCAAATGCCGTGATATCCGTAGGGAGCTAAGAAATAGTACTCCTCGTAGATTGTCTTCTCATCTTCATTCCAATTTCGGCGATAACCTAATTCGCCTGGCTGGGGTTGATACTGCTCTTCAGACAGCGTGTGCGTTAGGTTGTCACACCAGAGATCAAGACCTACGCCATTTTTCATCTGGTAGGTAATCAGAATCTCGCCGTTATCCGTAAATTGCATCGCTGTTCCATGCATTTTTCCGTGGCGATAGGGCGTCATCTCGGTGGGTCGCCCATCGTTCCAGGAGTTGAACCAATACTCCCTGCCATGCTTTTCGCCGTTCTTTACGCCATGCTCGAGATAGAGTTCCCCCTCATCATCAAAGAACCGAGTTCCAATTTGTTTTCCATTGAGGTAGTAGTCGACCTGGAGAGAGCCATCTGGCCGGCGCGGATGTCGGCGGCTCTTGGCAGCCGTTGGAATCGGGCAGCGATAGTTGGGGAATTTGCTCGGGCGCCGTTGCTTGAACTTTGAAGTAGGAGTAACGCTCTTCATTGGTCGATCGACTCACAGCGATGGACGTGGCGATAGCGAAATTGCATGGGTTTTGCTCGCAGTGCGACTGGGGGCAGCTCGCCGGTGGAGTTTGCTCGCTACCCGATGTCGGCGGCGGCGATCTGTCCCCAGCCACCCGTCGTCTTATAGCGAAGGCGTTTCGCGACACCTAGTAAACTTGAAGCTGCCATTCATTGAGCCTTTCGATACATCACATCCGTCCGCAGTACATACTTCCGCCCTGCAATGACCGGCTGGCCTTTGTGGCGTAGTTCGTGGACGAAGAAGAGGGCCATGCCTTTTTTGGGCTCGATGCTGTGGCGTTCAAATGACGTTTCGCCGCCTTCAAAAGCCTCGTTGAGGTAGATCATGAACGTCAGTTTGCTTCGCTCGCCATTTTCACGTTCGAAAGCGCCGTCGTAGTGCCACTCGAATTGCTGGTCGACTTCGTAGCGGTAATAGCGAAATCGTTCATTGACTCCACTCGCCGTCCAGTCGCCGATTCGCAGCGGAATGTAATCCTGAATCTTGTTCCAGAGCTCTTTCCCTAGTACCGGATCGTCGATCATTACGCGGGTGTTGTTGCGGACGTCTTTGCGAATCCGTGGCCCGGCGGCCGAATTGATTGGCGCATCGGCAAATCCTTGGGATTCCGCGAGTGCGATGTAGCGGTCGCATTCCTGGGGCGTTAGGAAATCGGCGACGGTGAAGATTGGGTCGGTGATGTAGGTGTATTCGGGCATGGTGGTGCGCCTGTGGGGGAACAGGCTAGACACGCCGCGTATGGCGGGGTTCATTGGGGGCAATAGGACTTCGCCTATGGAGCGGAATACTAGACTAAATCAACGATGAGATGCATCAAAATTGGCCCGGATTTCCTTGAAGGCTTCTTTGATCGGGAGCGGTGGCGCGGGATCGGGGCTATTGCGTCTTTCCGCAAGCACTTCGGCGTGCCATGCAGGAGGATCGAACGCTGGTTCATCCGCCGCGAGCTGGCGATGGAGTATTTCGAGCGCTTCGAGTTTCTGGTGATGAGTCCAAGAGCGGATTTGTTCTTCGATGGTCATCGATTTCCCTCGCTTGGCTCCATGATAAATCGGGTTTCGTGGAAGGGCAACGGAGATGGTTCTGTGAGCGCGTGTGTTAGCGACATGTCTGGGGGCAAGTTGCGTTTGGCTCTTTTTGGGACGCTTAGTTGGTTGGCGCAACTTGTCCCCAGCCACCCGACGCATTCTGAGTAAAAGCCAACGCCGATGAATTGCGCATGGCCATTCTCGTCATACTCGATCTGAAGGCTGTTCCCAAAGGCGTAATCTAGCGTCGGCGAAGTCAATTGGTCGAGTTCGGTATCGGCGTAGGCTGCAAGAGCTTCACGGACTTGGATGCGAGTCATGCCCAGTTTTACTGGGCCAACTCCCTGATGCGGCACGATTTCAAGTTGAGGCACTGGATGCTGTGTCATGGCAATTTGAATCTTGTCGACTAGTTCAAGCCTATTTGGGACTACCTGCTATATAGGCGCCGCGTCACGCCAACTCCCGTCGCTAACGCTCCGGGCTCAGGTCTATTTCCGGATTAGCTTTG
>JBKJSI010000203.1:0-7984 GCA_046595915.1 Pirellulaceae bacterium | reverse complement strand
GAAACTGGCGGGCCCGCATCGTATCAACTTGGGTTTATGGGTGCAAATTTTGGTTAAGTGAGAGGATTTGAAGCCCAAAGAAATATTCGGAACCACGGATAGACGCTGATCTACACGGATAAACAGTGCGATCGTTACCAAGAATTTTTAAAGCGATGGGAGGCCATCTTGACTATTCGGTCGATTGACCTTGGATCAGCGGCGGTATAGCGTGAAATGGAAACAGAGACACACTATTGCCCATGGATCTTGCGAATGCGCGTTTTTACGGCCGTCATTGAGAAATGTCCAGAAACTGGACTCTATGTTGGGTACGTTCCTGGCTTTCCAGGCGCACATTCTCAGGGCGAAACCCGAGATGAATTGCATGAGAACTTAAAGGAAGTCATCGCCATGCTGCTCGAAGATGGCGAGCCGAAACTTGAGTCGGAGTTCATTGGCACTCAGACCGTCCAAGTGGCGTGAGTAAGGGCAGCCTTCCTGTACTCAAGCCGCTCGAAGTTGTTTCGCGGCTGTCAAAATTGGGTTTTGTTGAAGTTCGGTAACGCGGGCCCCACAAGCAGTTCCGACACCCTGACGGTCGCGGAACGACTGTACCATTCCATAAGGGACGCGATATCTCACCGAGCTTGCTCCGAAAGATTGCTCGAGATATCGGGATGTCCGCTGAAGACTTCGTCGCCGTGGGCGACTAACGCAGCTTGATGAGCAAATCGCCTGCATTAAACTTGCGAAATGTGATACTCGTTGTCCTCATCTAGTTTGCGCATATCCAAACTTACGTTCGAAACCCCACCGCGCGAATCAACCAAAATCCAGGTGTAGGGATTCACTGCATCGTCTCCGATAAGGCAGTCCGAGTCGGCGGCTTGTGCAAATCGCCTCAACCACTCGATTGGCTCGTGAAGCATAGGGCTCTCAAAGTAAGTCCAAATCGAGAGCGGTGTGCGAAAACCACCATCGAGCAAATACATCTCTGCCACCACAAGGGACGACTTTGGGTCTGGGAAATCTTCGATCTGACGAATTACCGTCACCTGCGATGGGAGGATAGCGAAGGCGGAAGCGATTAAGTGTGCGACTTCGAATTCGGTCAGGATTCTGCTTACGAGAATATCTTGCCAAATCATAAGCATCGGCGCCGTGGAATGTCATTCGCGAATCACGCATCTTCGCGCTGGAATCCTTACCGCAACGTGATGAGCAAATCCCCCGCCTCGACTTGCGTCCCCGCAGTGATGTGAATTTGATCCACCGTCGCATCCCGATCGGCGTTGATGGCGGTTTCCATTTTCATGGCTTCTAGGCTTAGCAGCCGCTGGCCTTTAGTGACCGCGTCGCCTTCTCGGACTGCCAATGCGACGACCATGCCAGGCATTGCGGCGCCGATGTGATGCGGATTGGCCGAGTCGGCTTTGACGTTTTTCTTCGAGGTGGCTTCGAGCGACTTGTCGACGATGGTGACTTCGCGCGGTTGGCCGTTGAGTTCAAAAAAGACATTGCGCGTGCCGTCGGAGTGGGGCTCGCCGATGGTTTGGAATTTGATGATCAGCGTTTTGCCCGGTTCGATGTCGATCGCGAGTTCTTCGCCTGGCTCGGGGCCGTAAAAGAAAATCGGCGTCGCGAAATGGCTGACGTCGGAGTATTCGATGGTGTGCTTGATGTAGTCTTCGTAGACTTTTGGATAGAGCAGGTGCGTGACGACTTCATAGGGCTTGGGTTCGCGGCCCAAAATCTCTTTGACTTTCGCGGTGGCCTTTGCCAAATCGGCGGGCGGAAGGCTCTCGCCCGGGCGGCCGGTGACTTCGGGCTTGCCCTGCATGATGCGGGCCTTGATTTTTTCGGGGAAGCCGCCGGGGGGTTGGCCCATGCGCCCGCCGACTAGGTCGAGGACCGACTCGGGGAAGGAGTAGGACTTTTCTTCATTGAGAAGGTCTTCGCCTTTGACATCGTTGGCGACCATGAAGAGGGCGAGGTCGCCGATCGATTTGGAGCTGGGGGTGACTTTGACGATGTTGCCGAGCAGCAGGTTGGCTTCGGCGTAGCGATCGCAGACTTCGGTCCAGCGATCGGAGAGGCCGAGGGCTTTGGCTTGTTGATAAAGATTGGTGTATTGGCCGCCGGGCATTTCGTGGCGATATAGATCGCCTGCGGCGGGGAGCATGACGGTTTCAAAGGGCAGATAGAATTCGCGGACGGCGGCCCAGTATTCGGCGATGCTGTCTAAATCTCGCTCTTGCATCCCAGTGTCGCGCGGCGTGTTGCGGAGCGCTTCGACGATAGCATTGAGGTTCGGCTGCGAGGTGCTGCCCGACCAGGGGGCCATCGCGCCATCGGCGATGTGCAGGCCGACTTCGGCGGCGTTGAGGATGGACGCAGCTTGCATGCCGGCGGTGTCGTGCGTGTGAAAGTGGATCGGGATGCCAATTTCTTGTCGCAAGGTTTCGACGAGTTTGCGGGCGGCGAACGGTTTGCAGAGCCCGGCCATATCTTTGATGGCGAGGAAATGCGCGCCGCGTTTTTCGAGATCTTTGGCGAGATTGACGTAGTACTTGAGGTCGTACTTGGTTCGCTTCGGATTGAGAATGTCGCCGGTGTAGCAGATGGCGGCTTCGCAAATGCCGCCCGCGTCAATGACGGCCTTCATGGCGACTTCCATATTCGGCGTCCAATTGAGCGAATCAAAAACGCGGAAGACATCGATACCGGCTTGGGCGGCTTCCTTGACGAAGAACTCGACGACGTTGTCGGGGTAGTTGGTGTAGCCGACGGCGTTGGAGGCGCGGAGCAGCATTTGGAACAGGATGTTCGGAGCCTTTTCGCGCATGTCACTCAAACGACGCCAAGGGCATTCTTTGAGGAAGCGCATCGACGTATCGAAAGTGGCGCCCCCCCACATTTCTAGCGAGAAGAAGTCAGAACACTTGCGGGCGTAGGTCTCGGTGATCGCGAGCAAATCGTACGTTCGTGCGCGGGTCGCGAAAAGCGATTGATGGGCATCGCGAAAAGTGGTGTCGGTTAGCAGGAGTTTTTTCTGTGACTTGACCCAATCGGTGAGGCCTTTGACGCCTTGCTCCTTGAAGAGGTCGCGGGTGCCTTTTGGCAATGGCTGCGAGCGATCGAGCGCAGGAATGGGCGCGGGACTGCGTCGCTTGGCGGTTGGCTGGCCTTTGACTAGGCCGTTGCCATTGACGATGACGTCGGACAGGAAGCGGAGCAATCGTGTGGCGCGATCGCGTCGGCGGGGGAAATCGAAGAGTTCGGTCGATTCGTCGATGAATCTCGTAGTGCAGGTTCCATCTTGGAACTTGGGATGCATCAGCACCTTGAGAAGAAACGGGATGTTCGACTTCACGCCGCGGATACGAAATTCTTGCAAGCAACGTTCCATGCGACGGACGGCGTCGATGAAGCGGCGGCCACGGGCGGAGACTTTGACGAGCATGGAATCAAAGAAAGGGCTGACCACCGCGCCGGAGAAAGCGGTGCCGGCGTCGAGGCGAATGCCCATGCCGCCTGCGGAGCGGTAGTGGACGACGCGGCCATAATCGGGAACGAAGCCGTTGGCGGCGTCTTCGGTGGTGACGCGACATTGGAGCGCGAATCCGGTGACTTTGACATCGGCCTGCGAGCCAAGGCCGACTTCGGGGTCGGCAAGTTTCAAGCCCTGCGAGACGAGAAGTTGAGTCTTGACAATATCGACGCCGGTGACTTCTTCGGTCACGGTGTGCTCGACTTGGATGCGTGGATTGACTTCGATGAAGTAATACTGGCCGCTGTCGCGATCGACAAGAAACTCGACGGTGCCGGCGCATTCGTAGTTGACCGCTTTGCCGATCTTGATGGCGCTTTCACACAGGGCGTCGCGGATTTTGGAATCGAGATTCGGCGCTGGCGCGATCTCAACCACTTTTTGATGGCGGCGCTGAACGGAGCAATCGCGTTCGAAGAGATGAACGAGGTTGCCGTGCTGATCGCCGATGAGTTGGACTTCGATATGACTGGCGCGCTGAATGAATTTTTCGACGAAGATATCGGGGCTGCCGAAAGCGGTCAGCGATTCGCGGCGAGCCTGGTCGTAAGAGGCGGCGAAGTCTTCGGGCTTGAGGACAACGCGCATACCGCGTCCGCCGCCGCCCTTGGCGGCTTTGAGGATGATCGGGTAGCCGAGTTTTTGGGCGGTCTCTTGACCTTCTTCGACTTTGGTGATCGAAACGCCGCTGCCGCCAAGTACCGGAACGCCGACTTCGGCGGCGATGTTGCGGGCGTAAGTCTTATCGCCTAGGCGAATGAGCGAATCGACCTGCGGACCAACGAAGATCATGCCAGCATCGCGGCAGGCCTTCGCAAAATCGGGATTCTCGGAGAGGAAGCCGTAGCCGGGGTGAATCGCATCGGCGCCAACTTCTTTGGCGAGAGCGACAATGCGTTTGATATCGAGATATGAGCGAATCGGCTCGCCCGCCTTGCCGAGCAGGTACGCTTCGTCGGCCTTGAATCGATGAAGCGCGAAGCGATCTTCGTAGGCGTAGATCGCCACGGTGCGAATGCCGAGTTCATGCGCGGTACGAAAGACGCGGATGGCAATTTCGCTGCGGTTGGCGACGAGGAGTTTTTTGATGGTTGGCATGGTGATTTAGTTAGGCTTCGAGTGCTTTGGTGAGGATAGCGATTTTAGGGCTTTTTGAGTTGATTTACGATTGGCGGTTCTGATTTGCCTTAAGGCGAGTCCGTTCGCATTACCGCAAGGTTGTCGCGGTGGATTACTTCTCCGTAACTACGGTACCCAAGGACTTGGGGGATTTTATTCGACTTCAGCCCCATGATCTTCTGAAGCTCCACTTGGCTAAAGTTCGTGAGCCCACGAGCGAAGATTTCTCCTTCCGAGTCGCAGATGGCAACAACATCGCCCTTCTGAAAATCCCCTTCGGCCGCCGTAACTCCGGCGGGCAGCAGACTCATTCCTTTCTGGGCGACGGCCTTTTGTGCTCCAGTGTCGATGGTGATTTTGCCGCGCGGTCGGGCGGAGGCGCCGAGCCAGCGTTTGCGTTGGCTGGCTTTTTTGCCGAGCGGTAGAAAAAGCGTGCCGAGTTGTTTGCCCGCAAACACGTCGCGGAGTACCGAGTCATTTCGGCCGGAGGCGATTAACAGCGTCCCGCCGGCGCTAGTGACCATCCGGGCGGCTTCGAGTTTGCTGGCCATGCCGCCTTTGCTGAGGCCCGTTTTGCGGTCGCGGACGAAACTCTCGACTTCGGCGTCAATCTTGTGAATGGTCGAAACAACTTTCGAGGAGGCGAGTTTCGGGTCGCCGTTATATAGCCCCTCGATGTCGGAAAGGATGATGAGGAGCTCTGCACAGAGGAGCGTCGCAACCATCGCGGCGAGGCGGTCATTATCGCCAAAGGTGGTTTTCAGTTCGTCGACCGAGACGGTGTCGTTTTCGTTGATGATCGGAATAGCGCCGAGCGTCAACAGAGTGCGTAAGGTGTTTCGCACATTGAGATAACGGGGCCGAACGGCCAGGTCGTCGGCGATTAAGAGAACCTGTGCGGCGTGGCATTCATACTTTCGGAAGGTTTTGTCGTACGACTCAATCAGGTTGGTTTGGCCGATGGCTGCAACGGCCTGGAGTGTGGGCAAATCCGTTGGACGCTCTTTCATTCCCAGTTGGGACATGCCAGCGCCGACGGCGCCGGAGCTGACAAGAACGACTTTTTTTCCCTGGCGGCGGAGATGGGTAAGCTCTTCGGCGAGTCGGTCGATGCGGGCCAAATTGAGTTGGCCTTCGGCGTTCGTCAGCACTCGGGTGCCCACTTTGACCACGACTAAATCGGCGGTAGCGGCGATTTCTTGCCGTAAGGGGTCGGTGCTCATGGTTCTCCTTAACTCCTAAAGTGGCGGTCTCGCCCCGCAAATTTGCATTAGCGGCGAACGATCCCCCCCTGCAAGTGACTGTGCGAATCCTGACAGCGCCAAAGTTCGCCTAATACGTAAATTCCGCAGACGCTTGGGTTTCTGGCAAAGCCGCGTATGATAACGGTGCTGAGGGAGTCGTGAAATTGCAGCGTTTCTGCGCTGGCCGGTGACTCCCAGATGATGCCTCCTGGCCGCCTCTCACCCTTGGAAGCAGCGCGATTGCTCGCGCTGACCCCCATGAGCGAACTGCATCACGAGTGCGGGATCTGTGCGATTTATCACATGGATTCCACCGAGGAGAGCCCGCTTGCGGCGGGCGTCGGAGCAGCCGCGGTATCGCGAATGCTCCCGCGAATGCTGCAAGACATTCAAAATCGCGGCCAACTCGCCGCAGGCATGACGTCGTTTAATCCCGTTCGTCATCAATTGCTCGATACCTATAAGGAAATCGGCTCGGTTTCCGAGGCCTTTAAGCTGGCCCACCGCGAACAGCATGAGCAGCTCATGCGCCGGCTCTCGGGACGGGCGGCAATCGGCCACGTTCGCTATGCCACTTGCGGACCAGAAGACCAAAGTTACGCCCAGCCCTACGAGCGCCATCATCTCCAGAAGCACAAATGGTTTAGCTTTGCCTTCAATGGGCAAATCGCCAACTACGCCGAGCTTCGCGACAAAATCTTGGCCGACGATGACCATCATCTTTCGCGCGAAGGCGATAGCGAAATCGTCATGCACGAGATCAGCCGCGAGCTATCGGGCGATCGGCGGCCCACTGCGGTCGAAATGATCCGCAATATCAGCAAGAAATTCGACGGCGCGTACAGCATCGTGTTCCTCAATTCGCTGGGCGAAATGGTCCTCGCCCGCGATCCGATGGGAATCAAGCCGCTCTGCTACGCCAAAGAGGGGCCCCTCTTCGCCGCCGCCAGTGAAAGCGTTGCGTTGCTGAACCTGGGCTTTGCCCGGGAATCGATTCATTCCCTCGCACCGGGCCATTGCATCATGGTTTCGCGCGAGCATTTTGAAATTAAGCAATACGCCGAGAGCCCACGCAGGGCGCACTGCTTCTTTGAATGGATTTACTTCGCCAATGTGGCCAGCACGCTTGATGACCGAAGCGTTTACTTGTCGCGCACAGCGCTGGGCGTTGAACTCGCCAAGATGGAGCGCCAAAGCGGCAAAGTTCCACTGGGCGATAACACCATCGTGGTGCCGGTACCCGACACAAGCAAAGCGGCCGCCGACTCGATGGCCTTCGAACTCGGCATTCCTTCGCGTGAGGGGCTGATTCGTAATCGTTATGCGGGCCGAACATTTATCGAAGGCGGCAACAAACGCATCAAGAAAGCGGAGACGAAATACACTCCGCTTCGCGAAGTGCTCGAAGGCAAACGGATATTTCTTGTCGAAGATTCAATCGTCCGTTCGACGACCATGCGAGTACTTCTCAATCGCATTCGCGATCTTGGGGGCGCGAAGGAAATTCACGTCCGAGTGGCGTGTCCGCCCATCATTGCACCTTGCTTTTACGGCATCGATATGTCGACCGTCAAAGAACTCTTCGCACCCCGATTCCTGAAAAATGGCCCCCTAACGCTTGAGATCCAGGAGGAGATGGCCCAAGAACTAGGAGCGGACTCGCTGCGTTACTTGCCAGTCGAATCGATTTCGCGGGCAGTCGGCTTTAAGACCAGCGAACTTTGCCAGGCCTGCATCACAGGGCATTATCCAACACCCTGCGGCCAACGACTTTATCAATTGGCACAAGAAGACGATGAGCAAATTGGCCTGACCGTTGGTCGAACCCACGAGGCGAGGGCGGCCCTTCATGCCGCGCAAACGCAAGGCTAAACTTGGTCGGCAGCGTAGATCAGTTGGTTCGTGAACCTTGGGCCTTCTGGCTTGTCAGCTACGCATCGAAACCTTGACCTAAGAATATTTTTTAGGAGCGGGAGCACTCGCGGAAGATGATCGAACTGGGCGTGAATATTGATCATGTGGCCACGATTCGCCAAGCGCGGCGAACCTACGAGCCCGATCCAGTCTGGGCCGCAGCCGCGGCCCAGAC
>JBKJSI010000102.1:0-8224 GCA_046595915.1 Pirellulaceae bacterium | reverse complement strand
TAGCCGCCTCGGATGGCTTCTTTACTTCAGCCTTGGGAGCTGCCTTCGCTTCTTTGGCTTCCGGCTTTTTGAGGGGCTCGGTGATCACTTTGAGGAAGTGCGGATCGATGTCATACCAGCCGATGTTGGCGCGCCCGTCGAATTCGACGAGGCAGCGGCCACTCATATTGACCGTCTTCACGGTGCCCGTCAGGCCGGTAAATCGCTTGAGCTCAGGCCGGGCGTCGTCCGTTACGACAAATTTATCGGTCCAATCCGCCTTTAGCTTTTCGATGCTCTCGAACACCATAGGACCGATTCCACTCCCAGAAGCGATTTACCGCAAGTCACTCGCTTGTCACAACTTGCAGCCGCAAGAAACGACAAAGGCCGCCTTGTGATGATTTTCACAAAGCGGCCTTATTGTGAGATCGCAGCAGCCTTAAATCAAGGCGGAGAGAATCCCGCAAAAATCGCGATAATGGATTACTTTGATGTCCCAAATCGCTTGGCGACCTCGGCCCAATTCACCACATTCCACCAAGCCGTGATGTAATCAGGACGGCGGTTTTGGTAGTGCAGATAATACGCATGTTCCCACACATCGATGCCCAGGATCGGCGTGCGGCCTTCCATCAGCGGGCTATCTTGGTTGGGAGTCGCTTCGACAATGAGCTTGCCTTTGTCGTGCGAAAGCCAAGCCCAGCCGCTGCCAAACCGACCGACAGCCGCCTTGGTGAAGGCTTCTTTGAACGCATCAAAAGTACCGAAGGACGAATTGATCGCCGCAGCAAGATCGCCTCCGGGAGCGCCGCCTGCCCCAGGGCCCATGATCGTCCAGAAGAGCGAGTGATTGGCATGGCCACCGCCATGATTGCGGACCACGCCGCGAATGTTTTCCGGCACTTCCGCCAGATTGGAGATTAAATCTTCGACCGTTTTGCTCTCCAACGGCGTGCCGGCGATCGCATTGTTCACGTTTGTAATGTAGGTCTGGTGATGCTTGCCATGATGGATTTCCATCGTTTTGGCGTCGATATGCGGCTCGAGCGCTGCGAACGCATAAGGAAGTGCAGGTAAGGTGTAGGCCACGATGAATTCTCCGAGAGGGTCGTTACGGACCGGTAAAGTGATTCAAGATTGACCGCAATTTTAGAGCCAATGGCCTAAGGGGCAAGCCGGAGCCATACTCGAAACCTATGCGGCCTCGCTACAGCGCCGCAAAATTCTTGAGTAGCGCCAGCCCCGCCATTTGGCTTTTTTCCGGGTGAAACTGGGTTGCAAAGAGTCGCCCGCGACTAATCGCGGCGCAAAAAGGCGTGGGATAATCCGCCGTCATCGCGACCAGATCCGCATCCTGCGGCGCGGCATAGTAAGAATGGACGTAATAAAAGTGGCTGCCATTTTCGATACCACTTAATAGTGGATGCGGACGCGAAGCGTTCGTCTGATTCCACCCCATGTGCGGCACTTTGTACTCGTGCGGCACAGCAAACCGGACAATCTTGCCAGGAAAAACGCCAAGACACGGTTTCGACCCACCCTCTTCGCTAAATTCAAACAGCAATTGCAGCCCCAGGCAGATCCCCAAAAACGGCTTGTCCTTAGCAATGTGCGCCAAAATAGCGGGCGCTAAATCCCTTCGCACAATCTCGTCATAAGCATCACCGCACGCACCGACTCCAGGCAGAACAACCTTGTCGGCCTCAGCAATTCGATTCGGATCGCTAGAAATCTCCGCCGCGCAGCCAACCTTCTCCAGCGCCTTCTGCACGCTGCGAAGATTTCCCATCTGATAGTCAACGATCACAACCATGACCAACGATTCCAATAGGCAACGCAATGGGGTTGCAAACTAAGCCGAAGGAGCCCAAGTCGCGCGAAAGGTTCAGACCCAATTCTAGTGAAAATCTTTCCACTTGAGTTTCTTGAGCTGGGCGTTGATCTCTTTGATATCAAACTCCTTCGGATCAAAGTCGGGGTCAATAAAGTCCTCATCGGTCAACTTCTTCTTTTTCAGTCGATCAAGAATTTCACCATATCCCCAAACACCGCCGCAATCCTCCGGCGCACCCGCATTTGCTCCGCTAACGCAGACTGCCGTGGCGGGCAATTTCTCAACCTGCTGCTTCGATACAAATTCAATTTCATGCATCCACGAATCACCAAAATCGTAGGTGTAGGTGAATTTCTTCTTTTTCGATTCGCCAATGAGTTCACTCAGCAGGACGTCGCATTCATCGGCCCAGTCCATCGGCATACCGCCATCGTCGTCGAAGGTGGGACCATATTGTTCGCGTCCATCGTCAAACGCATGCAGATGCGAATTCGTCCATCCAAAGGCGTCCTGAATCACTTCATGCAAATAGCCCAAACTGCAATCAGGAACATCGATCACCCTTTCGATCTTCGGCGAAGAATCCATGATCGAAATCTTCAGCCGATAAACTTGCGAAGTCGGCTCAGCTATTCCGGCCACCAGCGAGTCGACCAAACTAGCCGCGCCGCCAAAGGCCTCAGCCGTCGCCGCGAGGAAAAACTTCGCAGCGTTGTCAGCTCCCATGAGCTCGACGGTATCCTCAATCAAATCTTGGAGGCGCAGAGCAATGTTGCTAACACTCTCCATCTCGATTTCAGAAGGCGACAACTCAGCTTCTTCTTCGCCCGTTGCTCGCGCGACAATGCTTGAAAGAAGCGACTTACTTTCCCTCTTCACCTTTTTCGGCGCCGGCTCCGCGCTAGAAGTATCACGCATCCAGAGTCGCGGGGCTGGTTTCGCTTTTGCCTTTGCAGACTTCTTCTTCGCCATGAGAATTCCCACCACTCCATCGAGTTGGAAGCAACGCGAAGCCAAACAGCATCCGCCTGCCGCAATAGAGGGCAGTCTAACAGTGGCCGGCCAGCCGACCTAGTACTTTGCCGACTTCAAGATAAGGCGTAGCCGAGGTCGAGAGACTTCCTGGATCAGCTAATTCACCGTCTCAGGATAAATCACAATCTCAATTCGGCGGCTTCTCGCCCGATCCGAAAAAGTCCCCGAAACGCCACGAGGAACATTGGCGCCATGCGCCACCATCATCATTTGTCCTGCGGGCATGCGGTAACGAGTAGTCAATTCATTCAGGACAGCATTGGCCTGCGCCGCAGTCAGTTGATGCGGAGTCGCAACACCGCCGCCCTGAACGCCATCGGTAAAACCCTCAACGCTCATCAACTGTCGAGGATACGCTTGAGTCAGCGAGCGGGCCACATCTTCCAATAGTCGCCCTGCACTCGGCAGGAACTGATCCGAGCCAGGCGAGAAGAGCTGATCCGCCGGAATCGAAGCGCGAATCAAGTCGCCTTCCTGCCGAGCCTCGACACCAGGAATCTCAATCGCTCGGAGTGTACTTCGCGCATTGGTGTTGGTCGAAATCGTCGCGCCAGGCCGAGAGCGAGCACTAGCCGCCAAAACCTGCGCACGCTTCTCAGTATCGAGCCGTTTCAGTTCCGAATCCCGCAGCCGAATCGCGTTGTTGCTGAGCTCTTCCTGCAATAGCGTGTTTCGGTCGGTCAGGAGTTGAAGGCTCTTTCTCGCATCCGCCAATTGACTAGTAATATCGGCGTTGAGTCGTTCCCACTGGCTCGATTGTGATTTGATGTTATCGGTCTGAGCGATGAGTGTCTTCTGCGTCGCGTCAGGCGTCGCGCTAATTCCACCAGGCCGAAACAAACTTCCCTGCCCAAAGAGCCCGCCACTCTTATTGGCATTCGCACTCGCCGCCTGCTGAGTCGCAAAAGGCCCATTCTGGCAACCGCAAAGCACTACCAACACGCTAAGGAGCACAAAGTGCGGGGCGGCAGTTCTGGCCAACCGTGGCATACGGGCTCCTCCTCGCGCGATCACCAAGAATTAGTAGGAGTCGCACGGCCCCACGCGCAACTACGGCGCGGAATCTATCGTTGAGCGAGCGCCGCGAGCAAGATCAGCCGCGCGCTAAATAGAAGTTCATTCGAAAAGCGATGCTGGCCCCGCTGGCGGCGCAGCTTAATTGCTTGCGCCGCTATCAGGGGGTCGACCCAGTTCAAATTCCCGCAATCGCCTTACTTCTTTGACTTCTTCTTAGCGACCTTCTTCTTCGGCGAAGGCGCAGCAGCCTTCTTCTTCGCGGCCTTCGTGGGCGTGGCGGCTTTCGACTTCTTCTTACTAAAAGCTCCATCCCAGCCATCCGCAAACTTGGAATTGGAACCTACCCGAATCAATGACATGAGCGTGACCTTCTAAAGACAAAATCGGACTGACTCGAACGGGAGTGGCCGCGAACACACGTCGCGCTGGCATCCTGAAACTGAAACCTTCCCACTCAACTACGCCGACAGCTCCGGTGATGATCCTAGCCTATTTCGCAATTTGATATGGACTGCAAGCCAAACAGTCAAGCCAAGCCGCAATCTTCTTTGTCCCTTGGCAAGGCAGCCGTTACCGAAGACCGCCTCGGTAAAAGCCGCAACAGCAGCCGCTCATCCACCCGTCCGGTAAACCGCCGTTTGCCATCCAAAAAGACCACAGGCACGCAGTTCGTATATCGCCCCGCCAACTCCGCATCCGAGTCGATATTCACCTTTTTGGGAGAAAGCCCATGCCGCCGCAGCAATGCGTCAGCTTCGTCGCAAAGGTGACAACCTGGCCGGGTTAAAAGCAGACAATCAGGCAATTCAGAATGGCTCGACATTTGCCTATTTTCCTAGGGTCAAACTCAAATAGCAGCGGCCAGCGACGTACCTACATGGCAATGCAGCCGTCACCACCGCTCCCATCGCGAAAAAACGACCACCGCAACCTTTATTTTACCCCCGCAAACTGGATTTATTCGGACCTCCTTAGAGAATAGAGAATGGATTCCTTGCAAATGCTTTACCCAGGCATTGGCCGCTGTTATCTTGGGCCAACTCGAAGGGGGAAGCGGAAACTGACGTATTTCTGAGGGCCCAAATTCTCATGCAAACCCCGGGCGTGAAGCAGCTGCTCGAAAGCGCCCAAGTATGTGGGTGGGTCGCCCCGGAGCGAATGCGCACATTTCTCGCCCAGTTCAAAGACCCTGCCGCGCAGAATAATTCGCCGGGCACACCGTTGCCTCCTAAAGAAGGATTCCTCCGGTTCTCGCCTGACTATCTCATTCCGGCGGATGCCAGTGTCGTCGGCCAGAAGCTAGTCGAAGCAAATTACCTCACGCCCTCCCAACTTGAGTCCCTCCTTTCGGGCAATCCTCCGCCGATTCCCAAGCCGGCAGCATCGCTCCAAGGTTCGAGCTTTGTAAAGCCAATCGAAGCAGTAATCCCCGCACCAAAGCCCGAAAGTGCCAAGCCCCTCTTCCCCCCGCAAGCAGCCGATTCGCGCGAAGCGCCGACAGATTCGCCCGCCATCACCCTTCCGAAGGCCACTCCAGACCGAAAAGTACCCAGCGTCCGCATCCTGCTCGACAATGCCAAGCGGAGCGGCCTGCTCACGGCCGAACAACTCATCCCGATCCTGTCGCAATTCAAAGACCCGACCATCCCAGATTCGAACGCCCCGGCGGCGTCCGATTCCAGTGAAATCTCCCTAGCCCCGGCTGAAGGTTTTATTCGAGTAGCCCCAAACTACCTGATCCCCGACGACGCCCGCATCGTTGCGCGGAAGCTGATAGAGGCGAAGCTCCTAACCAAGTGGCAAGTAGAACGCCTCTTAGACGGCAAAACCAAAGGCTTCTTCCTCGGCAAGTACAAGCTGCTCGGTCAACTCGGCAAAGGCGGTATGAGCACCGTCTACCTCGCCGAGCACATGGTCATGCGCCAGTTAAGGGCGCTCAAAGTCCTTCCCCGAAATCGTGTGGCCGACACAAGCTACCTCGCCCGCTTTCATCTAGAAGCCCGCGCCACCGCGACGCTCGATGACCCCAACATTGTCCGTATTTACGACGTCGATAATGTCGAAGACACGCATTTCATCGTCATGGAATACGTGCGGGGAAGGGACTTACAGCAGCTCCTCAATACCCTAGAAGACCGAAACGCGGGCAAAACCAAGCCTTCAGAAAAGCTCTTTCTCCCGATTGGAGATGTGGTCGACTACATCATCCAAGCATCGATCGGCTTGCAACACGCCCATGAGCGGGGCCTGATCCATCGCGACGTGAAGCCAGCAAATTTGCTGCTGGACGAACGCGGAACGATCAAAATCCTCGACTTAGGACTCGCCCTCGTCAACGACTCCAACCTGGCGTCGCTGACGATTGAATTCAATGAAAACGTCCTCGGCACCGCCGACTACCTATCGCCAGAGCAGGCCCTCAATAGCCACTCGGTTGACCACCGCTCCGATATCTATTCGCTCGGCTGCACGTTTTACAGCCTGCTAACCGGCCACGCCCCCTTCCACGACGGCAATATCGCCCAGCGACTCGCTCGCCACCAAGCGATCATGCCGCCAGCCCTGGAGAAAGAACGCCCCGGCTGCCCCCGCGAAATCGCCGCCATTTGCTGGAAGATGATTCAGAAAAAGCCGGAACGGCGCTATGCCGACACCCAAGAAATCGTGGTCGCACTACAGAAATGGCAAGCAACCGCCGGCGAGGCCAAGAGATCCGCCAAGGCCCTTTCGATTGCAGGAGGCGGCCCAGACATCCCCGGGCTCGGCTCCGGCTCAAGTGTTCGCAGCATGCAAATCGGCGACGAAATCGGCCTCTCCCCCTCGCTCGTCGATACCGTGCCCGATCGATCTTCGATGAACACCCAGTCGTTGCCAAAGCAACCCAAGCCCTTCTCACCCAACGTGACCGATAGCGGGCCTCAAATCCCCTATCGCCCCGGGATCGATTCAATTGACCCCGCCATCAGTGATATCTTCAGTTCCATTAATCAACTTAGCCCCCATCAGTCCCTGCCTCTTCACCCTGTCCTCCCACATCAAAAGCAAACTAGCGGCGGCGTCCCGCAGTGGGTTTGGATCTTGATCTTGGTGTTAGTACTTGTCCTCTTTGCTGGTGGCCTTCTGTTGCTTGCCGCGCTTTCCTAGCTTGCCAAAACGGTCATCGGCCACACGATCGCGCGACCAAAAAGCGATTCGCCGTCTCATTTGCACGAGCTCAAATCATCCAAGAGGCTCGTAGCGTTAGCGCCGGTGCTGACGAATTTAACAGAAGTTGGGCCCAACCGGGCCGGTCGTCCGGGGCTCCATTTGGTCCCTTCCTTCCCGTCAACCCTCCTGACCGATTTTTCTTAAGTCGTTTACTGCCAGCAACTTGCGCTGGTCACTTGAAATGCAGATGGCTTGGTTCTTAGGATAGATTGAGCCCGGGGAGGTATCCTTTACCTATGCCGGCTCGATCCTCCTCTCACCGTCTGGTCCCGTCACATGTCGCGACGAACCGCTAACAACTCGATGTCTCGTTCGCAGCTTCGCGAACAAGCCCGCGTTGCGCAAGCGGTGGCGCAGAGCGGTAACCGGCCATCGCGCCGCGCGATTCTGCCCGGTAAGGGCGCGCGAATTGCACAACCAAGTCGTTGCGGCGTGCGAATGCCGCCCGAAAAATGGTACGAGCCCACCGAAAAAGGAGAGGGCAAGTACAAGATCATTCGCCAAGCGCCCGGCAAAGGTTATCGCCATGTCGTGACCCCGGAAGATGTCCGCGAACGCCTTTCCCGTCTCCCAGACTGGATGACCCGCTCGCTCGAAATCGTGCAGCTCAGCGAAATTACGCGCAAGAAAAAGACCTTCCCCTGCTATGGCATGCAGTGGGGCTCGACGCTGTATCTCTACCCAATCGAAGAAAGCCGCATCGAGCAGTTCGTCAGCCCGCCAGCTCCCCGCCATCAAAAAGAAACCAGCCTCTTCGGCGGCATCTGGTCCCAAGCTCCAAATGGCCGCTGGGTCTGCACTTGGAGCGAGGAGTCGATCCGCGATTTCTACCTCAATAACATTCTGATCCACGAGCTGGGCCACCTCCTCGATGAGCGCAACCGCAGCTACCTCGATCGCGAGCGTTACGCCGAGTGGTTCGCCATCGAACATGGCTACCTGCCCACTCAGCGTGAACGCCTCGCCCGCAAGGCCGCCGAAAAGCTCGCTCGCAGCCTCTAAGAAGCTGTCCGAAAAAGGGGCTAGTGCTCAGTGTGAACCTATGAAGAAAAGGGGAGGTCGAGCCTGGAACAGAGAGTGACTTTGGTTGCGTGGTCAAGAATCATGGATGTGTTGTCAAGCACGTTCCTGCCACAAAAGGACCACTCC
>JBKJSI010000904.1:0-9422 GCA_046595915.1 Pirellulaceae bacterium | reverse complement strand
CCATCGTCCAATTGCCATCTGCCGTCGCTGGCATTTTTCCCAAATGCTCTTCGTACTTAGGCAGAGCATTATTCGGGTCGAGCACTTCGCGAACTTTTTCTTCGGCAACCGAAACCGTGGCGCCAGAACTCGTTTTGATATCGAAAACCCTGCGCGATCGCTCTGGCGCATGGGTAATCTCACCCGAGATGCGCCCGCCATTCTTGAGGACCAGCGTGGAACCGAACACAGTCGTCGACAGCGTTCCTATGGCGAGCAACCCAAACATTCCTCGCGTTAACAGTTTCATTTTCCGGTCCCGGGCGTCAAAAATGGCTGTGAATGCAGAACCTTTAGTATACGGGTATCGGCGCCCGATCCAATGATTTCCCGGTCCAAGACCAATCCCCAGTGCGCTGGCGCCCATTAGGTCCATGCTTAAGTCGATGCCAGCAAAGATTTTGGGGCAATTCGGGCTTGTTTCTGTACGCCTGTATATTAGACTTTTGGTAGTGTTCAGGCGGACACCGGTGTAAAACGGCTGTCTGTGTACTACTGCAGATCATAGATAAAAGGAATGGACTCGCAAACATGGCCACACTGGAAAGCCTCACCGAACGACAGCTCCAAGTGTACAAGTACATTCGGGAGCTGATTCATAATCGAGGCTATGGCCCCACCGTTCGCGAAATCAAGGACCATTTTGACATCAGCTCGCCCAATGGCGTGATGTGCCATTTGAAGGCCTTGGAGAAGAAGGGGGTAATCACCCGCGAAGCGAAGCGCTCGCGGGCGATTGAGCTTAACGCGGCGATCGAAGAGCAGTCGCGCGGGCTTCCCTTTGTGGGGCGCGTGGCAGCGGGTCCGACGACGCTGGCGTTCGAGCAGGCCGAGCGGCTCGACCTGGGCGAGCTGTTCACCAACAAAGATATGTTTGTGTTGCAGGTGACCGGCGATTCAATGATCGAAGCCCAAATCGCCGATGGCGATTTCGTGGTTCTCAAGAAGCAAAAGCAGGCGAACAAGGGCCAAATGGTCGTCGCGCTGACCGAAGAAGGCGAAGCCACTCTTAAATACTGGCACCCGGAAGCTAATCGCATTCGACTACAACCTGCCAATCGCACGATGCAGCCGATTTACGTAGCGAATGCGCAGGTACTAGGCGTGGTTGTGGGTGTGGTCCGTAAACTCAAATAGGCGGCGAATTGCTTCGCCGCCTATCAAGTTGTTTTTCTAGATTACTTGCCGCCGAGCTTGAACATCGTCACGCCCAGCGGTGGCAAGGTTAAGTTCAGCGAAGCTGGGCGGCCATGATGCCCGACTGGATCGGCCATCATCCCTGGAAAATTGCCAACGTTGCTGCCGCCATAGTATTCCGAGTCGGAATTAAAAATTTCTTGGTACCAGCCAGCCATCGGCACACCAACGCGATAGTTGCGGCGCACGACCGGCGTGAAATTCGCCACGACTAAGATGTTTTCCTTGCCGTCCTTCGATTTGCGGAGGTAGGCGAGCATGCTGTCGCCGCCCGATTGGCAGTCGATCCACTCGAAGCCATGCCCATCGAAATCATGTTGATGCAGCGCGGCTTCGCGTTTATAGAGTGAGTTGAGATCGGCAACCAGGTTTTGCAGACCGCGATGCGTATTCCAGTTGAGCAGATCCCACTGGAGTTCAGCGTCGTAGTTCCATTCGTTCCATTGACCGAATTCGCCCCCCATGAACATCAGCTTCTTACCGGGATGCGACCATTGGTAGGCATAAAGGAGTCGCAGGTTGGCGAACTTCTGCCAAGGGTCGCCGGGCATCTGGGCGAGCATCGCGCCTTTGCCGTGAACGACTTCGTCGTGCGAGAAAGGGAGCACGAAGTTTTCGGTGAAGGCGTAGATCAGGCTGAAAGTGATGTCGTTCTGATGGAACCGGCGATGGATCGGGTCGCGGTGCATGTACTTGAGGGTGTCATTCATCCAGCCCATGTTCCACTTCATGCTGAAGCCAAGCCCGCCGCCATCGGTCGGCCGCGAGACGCCGCCCCAAGCGGTCGATTCTTCGGCGATCGTTAGCACGCCAGGAAATTGTGCGTGCGTCTGGCGATTGAATTCTTGCAGCAGCGTGATGGCGCCGAGGTTTTCGCGCCCACCATGGATGTTAGGAATCCACTCGCCTTCTTTGCGGCTGTAATCGAGGTAGAGCATCGAGGCGACCGCATCGACGCGGAGGCCGTCGATGTGGTACTTGTCAAGCCAAAAGAGCGCGTTGGAAATGAGGAAGTTCCGCACTTCATTGCGGTCGTAATTGAAGACCATCGTGCCCCAATCGGGGTGTTCGCCTTGGCGCGGGTCTTCATGTTCGTAACAGGCCGTGCCGTCGAAGCGGCGGAGGCCGTGCCCATCTTTGGGGAAGTGGGCGGGCACCCAATCGAGAATCACGCCGATGCCATTTTGATGGCAGTAGTCGACGAAATATTGAAAGTCTTGCGGCGTGCCGTAGCGGCTCGTGGCGGCGAAGTAACCGACCGTCTGATAACCCCAGCTGCCGGAGAAGGGATGTTCGGAGACCGGGAGCAATTCCAAATGGGTGAAGCCCATCTTTTGACAGTAAGCGACAAGCTCATGGGCGAGGTCGCGATAATTTTTCCAACCATTTTTATTTTCGCTCGTGCGCTTCCAGCTACCCAAATGGACTTCGTAGATCGAGATCGCTTCTTCATTGAATTTTGCCTTGCGGCGTCGATCCATCCAGGCGGAGTCATTCCACGTATGTGCGGTTAAGTCCGTGACGATCGAGGCGGTGCGCGGAGGAAGCTCAGCGGCGAAACCATACGGATCGCTCTTGTCGATCGTTTCGCCAAACTTGGTGCGCACTCGATATTTGTAAATATCGCCTGCTTTGAGGCCAGGAACAAAGAGTTCCCAAATGCCATTGTTGTGCTTTCGCAGCATATGCTGCCGGCCATCCCAGCGATTGAAGTCGCCGATCAGGTTGACGGCCTGGGCGTTGGGCGCCCAGACGGCGAAGTTAACGCCGGTCACGCCATTGATGGTGCGGAGTTGTGCGCCAATTCGTTCGTAGGATTGATAGTGCGTTCCTTCGCCGAGCAAAAAGGCGTCAAAGTCGGTGAAGTAGCTAGGAAAGGCATAAGGGTCATGAATCACGTTGGTGTTTCCCGATTCGTCGGCAACTTGCAATTGATACTCAAAGTCAGACGCGGCCGCATCCCAAGGGCAGATCGTTTCAAAGATTCCAGCAGGGTGAATTCGGCGCATTGGTCGTGGCGCGCCATGCGACTGATCGACGAGCCAGGCACGAGGGTTGTTGGGTAGGTACGCCCGAACCGCCATCGCGCGACGACCATCACAGTCGACTGCATGGGGGCCCAGCAGTGCGAAGGGGTTTTCGTGCTTGCCTTCAATTAGAGCCCCAATTTGCTCAAGTGTCACTCCGGTACGCACTTCAAATTCTCCTAGGTCGGGGCGAAAATCGCTCTCGCCACCGTCCTTGTCAACGAGTTCAGAGGAAGTAATGCAATGAGCGGAAAGGCTTAGAAGTCAAATCCATCAAAACGGGGGAACATCGATTCGCGATCGGCGGCAGCCACGGCCATCGCATTTCTGCGAGACCTTTCGCCGCGCGAAATCGGTTCTCGACCCCATTCTTCGACGTGCGGCGCGTTCAGCGGCGATGGATGGTTAAATCGAATCACACGCCGTGATCCGTTGCCCTGGTCAGGGCGCGACCACCATTTCGGCTCCAGGTCGTGAAATCGCAATGCGGTTTCCACACGTCGCCAGAGATCTTGATGAGCAACCGGAGCCCATCGGCCAAACCATTCCCAGTGCCAATTGGTCGTCCGCCATTCAACGATGCCGTGTCGAAGTCCTGCCAGCACGAATCGGCTCGACGTATAAAGCGATACGCTGGAAGGTTGATCGAGGGCTTCGAGGCCGCGGACCACCGCGAGCAATTCCGCACGCTCGAGCGAGGCAGTCGTTTCTTCTTCTTCAGCTTCCAAGTGGACTCTCGGTTCCGGGGCCTTCAGCAGGAATCGCCAGCCATACATGGCTGGCGCGAGGCTGCGGATCGCCTCTTCGTGCGCCGCGGATGGCGTTCGAAAGGACTGAGTCCAGAGCAGGCAATGGGGACGACGGAGTTGCATGGACGCGGAAAAATCCCTGCTTGGGGCAGGCCATCCATGCAGCTATTGCGGGGCGGTTCCGTCAAACCCCGGGCGAATCGCCAATGCGATATCTTGTGCTATCGTCGCACCTTGCCTGGGCGGTTTAGGACAATTCACCCGCGAATCTTTCGTGACTGTTTTCATCCTGCCCGCCGCGCGGTCTAATCGTTACCATTGACGCTGTTGGCAGTTCAATCACAACGAGCTTCGACTTTGAGCCAGGTCATCGATCAACCCGCATCGAAACCATTTCTTTTTCGGACGCCGCACGGATTTCGAAATCCAACCACGGTCCCGAGACGGTTTAGTATCGGTGCGTTTCTGGGTATCACCACTTTGTGGTCAGTCATGGTGATGGGGCTGCAGCAGCTGAATGCCCCGATCATGCTCTATTACTTTTTTGGTATTCAGCTTTGCCTCGTTTGCCTTGCCCAAATGCGGTTTGAAAAAAGCCCCCGCTGGGCATCGTGTTTGGTGGGCGGCGTGATTATGTATGCCGTCGTGATCATTGCGGCGAAATTTCCGTACGATAATGGTCGCACTTCGACGACGATGTTCACCGCCAGCCAATTTGTCGGGTTCTGGGGTGGTGACAATTACATGGTCTACCGCGCCTTTGGTATGCGAATGGGCGATGTTTGGTTTTCTGGTTGGCTGGACGAACTTCTGACGCTCATTGTCTCCATTGGATTAGGCGGGGCGTATGGCTATGCGATTGGCACTTTTACCGCCGGAGTTTTCTTAGTAGGCAACCGTTTTAGCCAATGGGTTGAGGCTCGCGCCGATTATTCCGACTCTACACCTCGTGCAACTTAGGCGTCATGAACAAACCAGACCATCACGATCCGACTGTGCGGATGCTCGGTCCGCCGGAAGTAATTCCCGTTTTTAATTGCCAAGTGATTGTCACGCCCGGCGCTGGCGGCGCGCTCTATCGCGGCAGGAGCGCCAATTACGCGGGAATCGAGGCGAGTGGCGACAGCGAACGGGCCGTCCTGCAGCAGATGGTAAAGCTCTTCAAGTCGGTGGCGAAAGCAAAATTGGCGGCTGGCGAGAAGCTCGACGAAATCGACCCGGCCGAGAAGCCGAATGCCGGTGAACAACTTCGCTGGATCGCGGTGCATTTGTAGTCAGTTTCGCGAAAACTCAGCACATCAATGAACTCTAGAAGGTTGAGGCATCCGTGTCGGTCAAGAAAATTCTCATGCTCGTCGGCGACTTCGTTGAGGACTACGAAGTCATGGTTCCTTATCAAATGCTGCTGATGGTCGGCCACGAGGTGCATGCCGTCTGCCCGGGGAAACATGCTGGGGAGTCAATCGCCACGGCGATTCACGATTTCGAAGGACATCAGACCTACAGCGAAAAACCGGGCCATCGATTTATGCTCAATCATGATTTCGATGGCGTCAACGCAAGCCAATACGATGCACTGGTGATTCCCGGCGGCCGCTCGCCAGAATACTTACGACTCGATGAAAGAGTGCTCGAAATCGTTCGCGACTTCTCAAAGGCGGGAAAGCCAATGGCGGCGGTTTGCCATGGGCCACAACTTTTGTTCGCCGCAGGCGTGCTGAAGGGGAAGAGCTGCTCGGCATATCCGGCGGTGAAACCGGAGGTGGAGCTCGGCGGCGGGACTTATATCGCCGCTGCGAAGAGTTTCGATAACGCCCATACCGATGGCAATTTGGTGACTGCGCCTGCTTGGCCAGCGCATCCGGCTTGGATGAGGCAGTTTTTGAAAGTCCTGGGGACGAAGATCACTCCGTAGGCTAAATCGCTCGACGGAGTGGCAGAGTCGCGGCATTAGCACTCGTCATATCAAACAAGAGCCTCCGCCAAGCGCCGGGGCTGCCGGGTGTTAGTCGACCTAAAATGCGCGGCGCGCTGGCGCCGGTGAGTTCCGGCAAATTGGCAGGGACTTGGTCAATGTGAAGCAAGGTGAGCATCGCGGTTGTGGCGGGGGCGAGCCAATCTTCTTCTAGCGATTGACTGCCAAACGGTTCGCATCGCCAATCGGGTAGCGACTCGGCAAGTGGGATCGCAAGGTCGGCAGCTCCACGTCGCAGCAAGAGCGTGCGCTGCTGCGTGTTGCTGCTAGAGAATTGCTCCGCGCGTTCGGCAATCGAATTCACCAAGAACGCCCGCGCTGTGCGAACAATTCGCCGACTCCACGCAACATCACTGAGCGCCGCAGGCGCAACTTGATCGAGCAGCCAACTGATCTCGTCATCCTCAGGCCGCCAATGGAGCCGCACTTTACGCTGCGAATCAGCCATCCAACGATCGAGGAGGGCCTGGTCGATCGATTGATCCTCTAGCGAATCAGGTCCGCGAAAGGCGGCGCCAAGTCGGCGGCTAGCGGCGCGTTCAAGCTTTTCGATGAGCGAAAAGCCGGGCAAATTTTCAGCGGCGAGCTGTGCATAACCAGCTTCGGGCGGCTGTCGGGGCGGAAGCCACGTCAGCGTTGTGCGCTCCGCCACATCGACGATAAGGGTCGATAAATCCTGCTCCGCTCCAAGCAAAAACCAATAAGGCATCGCTTCGAGTGGCCTGCCATGACCGCGCTGCGCGATATCGCGAGCCGGAAAATCGTCGATCACATTAACGCCACTGGTTTCGGCGAGGCGGGCAGCGTCGCAAAGTCCCATGTAAGAAGACCGACCGAGTGGATCCATCGTCCACACGCCTGGGTCTTGTACGCCAAACGCCAAAAGCGACGTGCGACTTCCCGGATGTTGATTAAGTAGCCGCTGAACGACGACCGCTTCCATTTCGGAAAGCTCGGTGCCAAGTTGAGCAATCCGGGCTGGCCGTGCTTGGCCGTCAAGCACAACATCTTCTAACAGCGACGCCGTCGAGCGTGGGATTTCTTCCACAGCGGCAGTGTGCATTACAGGCCGAGCTTCAAGTCCGCGGCCAACCACTCGCAGCACCACGCCTCGAACTTCAGGCGGGTGCATCCTGACATTTATTCCACCAACGAATCGCAGGCGCGCTCCACCCTCCGTGGCGGGCGCGGTTTGATTCTTCGGGGATATCGGCGGCAAAACGGTCATTGTCGATCCATCGACAATTTTCGATCAAAACCAAGGGCGATTTGCGGCAGCAGTGCGAATTACGCGGCGACGAGCTGCGTACCTTCGCGGCAAGCGATGACGCCATCGATGAATTCTTCAAAGATGCGAATGTCGATCGCGGTCGCTGATTCCGACTCGGGGTGGAACTGAGTTCCCAGTGCAAACCAGCCTTCGATATCGCTCTCGATCGCTTCGATCACGCCATCGGGGCAACGGGCGGTAACCTTGAAGCCCGAAGCGACCATATCGATCGCCATGTGATGCATGCTGTTGGCGGGAATTTCGCCGTCGCCAAAAACCCGGTCGAGCAGCGAGCCGGGCGTCACTTCGAGGCCGTGCCGATGACCTTGGTCAAGGTGGTCGCGGTGGGGAATCGCTTCCGGTAGATCTTCGGGAATGTGATAAAAGAGATTGCCGCCCATCGCGACATTGAGCAGCTGCATGCCGCCGCCAATACCAAAGACCGGGAGCTTTCGCTTGCCAATCATGCGAGCCAACTTGCGATCGAATTCTTCGCGGCGGATTTCGAGCAGCTTCATTGAGGGATGAATCATGAAGCCATCGCGGCGAGGATCGAGATCGGCGCCGCCGATCAAGACAAAGCCGTCGAGCATCGACAGAACGCGATCGATATCCGCATCACATTCGATGCTTGGAATGACGACTGGAATTCCACCTGCCGTCGCGACGGCATCGTGGTAGCCGGCGGCGATGAAGGAAAACGCGGGCGAATCCTTTCGCGCCGAGCGGAAGTCGGTGTTGATTCCAATCAGTGGCTTACTGCGCATGCTTGCATCCCCCTTCGGTTTGGACGGTCACGACCGCCGTGTCATGAGAACAGCGAGGACTTGGTCAAACAGGGCATGAGCCGACATCAAGGCGCGCGAACGCCCAGTGTGTTCGAAGAAATGAGACCCTCTTGCTTCACATCGTGGAAGCAAGCAGATTCGAAATCCATGAATCCGACGAGGTTGCCAGGAGAGAAGTGACTAATGAAATAGCATGGCAACCTAGCCGCGACATCCCTATCTTGGCCGAGGACTCCCGAGTTGATGTTGCCCGCCAGGACGGGCGAGGTGAGTAACAACGCGGCGGAGTCTGACGAATAGATAAACCAATCGCAATGAGTTGCCGCTATCTTGTGCCAAAATCACTATAAGCCCCTACATCCTGGGCATGCAGTGCTAGCGTTTACGCAAAATCGGCCTTGATCTCGACGAAGCGATCGCGCAGTTCAACTCCTTTTGGTAAGAGCCCAAATTGCTAAGATGGCCCTAGTGGAAAAATAGCGAACCGCGATTTTTGTTCCTTCATGCATCCCCGGCCCTAAAAATGCGATACACCCGGGTCTGTTTGGAGAGTTTTGGCTATGCCCTCCCTACCGAGAGGGTTTCGAGCGATGAAATCGAACGTCGACTCGCACCGGTCTACCAGCGGCTCAAGCTGCCCGAGGGCCGACTTGAGCTGATGACTGGCATCAAGGAGCGCCGCGTATGGCGAAAAAACGCTCCGCCGGGCTCGATCAGTCAGCATTCAGCCAAGCTCGCCCTCGACGCTGCGGAGCTCTCGCCTCAGCATGTTTCGGTGCTGATTCATGGCTCCGTCTGCCGCGATCGACTCGAGCCCGCGACCGCTTGCAGGGTGCATCATCACCTGGGGCTGCCAAGCTCCTGTCAGATATTTGATCTTTCCAACGCCTGCCTCGGGCTCATGAATGGCATGGTCCTGATCGCCAACATGATCGAGGCCGGTCAAATCCCCGCGGGCCTCGTCGTCGGCGCCGAAAGCAGCCGCAATCTTATGGAAAACACGATCGAGCAGCTCAATGGCGATACAGCCCTGACCCGGCAGTCGATCAAGTCCCAAGTCGCCAGCCTGACGATCGGCTCTGCCAGCTGCGCGATTCTCCTCGTCGATGAATCCCTCACCAAAACCGGCAACCGCCTGCTCTCGGCTACGACTCTTTGCCGCACCGAGCATCACACTCTCTGCGAAAGCGCCGAGGGTGGGGCGATGCAAGAAATCATGTCGACCGACTCCGAACAGCTAATGCGAGCCGGCGTGGCAGTTGGCGCCGAAACATTCGAGCAGTTGTTAGCGGAAAGCAACGCCAAACGCGAAGATTTCGCACACACCTTCGGTCACCAAGTTGGTTCGGCACACCGCAAATTGCTGATGGAGACACT
>JBKJSI010000889.1:0-8893 GCA_046595915.1 Pirellulaceae bacterium | reverse complement strand
GCAGGGCCTGCTCTTCGAAACCGCCCCCGCGCCCTGGGAAGAGGACGAGGGCGAGATCAAGGCCATCGCGCAGGTCGTCTTCCCCGAACCACCCTGGGGGCCCTACGACTACGAAATCCCCCAGCTCCTGCTAACACAAGTCCAGCCCGGCGGGCGAGTCGATGTCCCCCTCGGTCGCGGCGACCGCAACATCGCCGGCTACTGCGTCGCGGTCACCCACACCCGCATCATCGGCCGCAAGCTCAAACTCGTCACCCGCGCCCGCGACCCGCAACCGCTCCTCACGCCCGCGATGCTCGACCTCACCCGCTGGATGGCCGACCACTACCTCTGCCCGCAAGGCCAAGTCCTCGAAGGCGTCATCCCCGCAGGCGTCCGCTACGACGCTGGCACCCGCGAAGCCGTCCTACTCACCGCCGCACCCGACGCCCTCGCAAAAATCGCGCACGAGAAACTGACCGACAATCAGCGCCGCGTCCTCGACCTGCTGCTCACGTCCGAAAAACCGTTCGCACCGCAAGAACTCGCGACAATCGGAAAAACCTCGCTCGCGACGATCTCCACGCTCCGCAAACGCAAACTGATCGTCACGCACCGCGAACGCATCGAGACAGGCGCACTCAGCACCGTCATCGCCGCCCGCCAGTCCGCGCACATCCTCCACCCCGACCAAGTCCGCGCGCTCGACACAATCCAAAAACTAATCGACGCGCGAAAGTTCGGCACGATCCTGCTGCACGGCGTGACGGGCAGCGGCAAAACCGAGGTCTACGTCCGCGCGATGGAGTCAGTCGTCCAGTTCGGCCGCCAAGCGATCATCCTCGTGCCCGAAATTAGCCTCACACCGCAAACGGTCGAACGCTTCCGCGCCCGCTTCGATCAAGTCGCGGTCCTGCACAGCCACCTGTCCGACGTCGACCGCCACCGGCACTGGAAACGCATCCGCAGCGGCGAAGTGCAAGTGATCGTCGGCGCCCGCAGCGCGATCTTCGCCCCCACGCCCAACCTCGGCATCATCGTCCTCGACGAAGAGCACGACGCGAGCTTCAAACAAAGCACCGCGCCGCGCTACCACGCCCGCGCCGTCGCCGAGCAACGCGCCAAACGCGAAGGCGTCCCGCTCGTCCTCGGCACCGCAACGCCCTCGCTCGAAACCTGGCACGAAGTGGCGAAAGGCACCGCATCGATCGTGTCGATGCCCGTCCGCGTCGCGAAACGCGCGATGCCCGATGTCGACGTGATCGACCTCCGCAATGAATACCGCGAACGCGTCATGGGAGGCGCGATCAGCTTGCAACTCAAGCGCGCGATTCACGAGGCCCTCGCCGCGAAGGGACAGGTGATTCTGCTGCTCAACCGCCGCGGGTACTCGACGTCGATCCAGTGCCCCGCCTGTGGCACCGCGATTCAGTGTCACAACTGCGACATCTCGCTCACGCACCACAAAACGGGCCACAAGGCGGTGAGCCATTACTGCGACTACGAAACCGCAACGCCCGAAAAGTGCCCCGACTGCGGCAGCGACCAAATCAAATTCGCCGGCCTCGGTACGCAAAAGCTCGAGAGCGAAGTCAAAACGCGATTTCCGAGCGCCCGCGTGCTGCGAATGGACTCCGACACGATGCAAAAGCCGGGCAGCCACGAAGCCGCGCTGACGAGTTTTCGCAATCACGAAGTCGACATCCTCCTCGGCACGCAAATGATCGCGAAGGGCCTCGACTTCCCCGACGTGACGCTCGTGGGCGTGATCAATGCCGACTCCGCGCTGCACTTCCCCGACTTCCGCGCGTCGGAGCGAACCTTCCAACTCGTCACTCAAGTCGCCGGGCGCACCGGCCGCAGCGACCGTGGCGGCCGCGTCCTCGTGCAAACCTCAAGCCCCGAGCACCCCGCGATCCGCTTCGCCCTCACGCACGATTATCAGTCCTTCGCCAAACACGCGCTGCCCGAGCGTGAAGAGTTCTTCTACCCGCCCTACACGTCGATGATCCGCATCATCATGCGCGGCCCCGAGGAAAAGCCGACCGAAGAATTCGCCAAAATGCTCGGCGCCCAACTCGCGAAATACCTAGAAACCGCCGGGGAGAGCGTCCGCGTCCTTGGCCCCGCCCCCGCGCCCCTCGCCCGCCTTCGCGGCTACTACCGCTTCCACATCATGCTCCTGTGCAAAGACCCCGAGCCCATCCGCACCGCCGCCAAAAAGCTGCAAACCGAATTCATCACGCCCGACAAAATGGAATGGACCATCGACGTCGACCCGCTTGATATGCTTTGACGCATCCGCGGTTTAAGATAGAAGTCACCCGCCAAAAATCCCTCCCGAGGCGCCCCACGTGAAATCCTTCCTCCTTTTCACGCTCCTGACCTTCACCGCGACGCCGCTTTTCGCTCAAAACTGGCCCCAGTTCGGCGGACCGACGTTTGATGGCGTCTCGCCCTCGACCAAGATTCCGACCGAATGGTCCGAGACGAAAAATGTGAAGTGGAAGATCCCGATTCATGGGCAAGGCTGGTCGTGCCCCGTGATTTGGGGCGATCAGATTTGGCTGACGACCGCGACGCTCGATGGCAAGAAGATGTCAGCGGTCTGCGTCGATGCGAAGTCGGGCAAGATCATCCACGACAAAGTGCTTTTCGAAAACGAAAAACTCGACTTCAAGCATGAGTTCAATAGCTTCGCCTCTTGCACGCCGGCGATCGAAGAGGGCCGCGTTTATATTCACTTCGGCAGCTACGGCACGGCCTGTCTTGATACCAAAACCGCCGACGTGATCTGGCAGCGCCGCGACCTGCCCTGCAACCACTGGCGCGGGCCAGGCTCATCGCCGATCATTCATGATGGCAAGATCTACATCAACTTCGATGGTTACGATCACCAATACATCGTCGCGCTCGACAAGAAGACTGGCGCCGATGTTTGGAAGACTGACCGCTCGCATGATTACGGCACCGACGATGGCGATCAGATGAAAGCGTATGGCACGCCGATGATCATTAAGGTCAATGGCGCCGAGCAACTGATCAGCACCGCCGCGAAAGCGGTTCTCGCCCTTGAGCCCAAAACCGGCAAAGAAATCTGGCGCGTTCGCTACTCCGAGCATTCCGGCTGCATCCGGCCGCATTTCTGGAAGGGGCTGCTGCTCGTCAACACCGGCTTCAGCAAGGCGCAACTCCTCGCCATCAACCCGGACGGTAAAGGGGACATCACTGATACCCATGTCGTTTGGCGGCTCGATAAGAGCATTCCGAATATGCCCTCGACCGTCATTGTGGAGGACCTGCTTTACATGATTCAGGATGGCGGCGTTGCCCAGTGCGTCGATCCCAAAAATGGCGAAGTGGTCTGGTCCAATCGCGTTTCGGGCAAATATGTCGCCTCCGCCCTCGCCTCGGGCAAGCGCGTCTACTTCTTTAGCCAGGACGGCAAGGCAACCGTGATTAGTGCTGGGCGGGAGTTCAAGGAAGTCGCGGTAAATAGCCTTGATGACGGCTTTATGTCCTCGCCCGCGACGATTGGGGATGACCTGATTTTGCGGACCAAAACGCACCTCTATCGGATTGGCGAGTAGGTTCTGCGCGGCTACTCCCGTCGCTGACGCTCCGGGCTCATGGAAGCTCTGGGCTCATGGGGAAGGGCCCTCCCCGTTACCGCGATTGCGCATTTTGCTAAACTTCCGAGCCAGCACTCGATCAATGCAAACGGAGTATCAACATGGCGCTCGGAAAAACTTTTGACGACATTATCGGAACCGTGGGCAACACCCCGCTGGTTCGCATCAATAAATCGATCCCTGAAGGCGGGGCGACGGTCTTCGCCAAGTGCGAGTTCTTTAATCCGCTCAAGAGCGTGAAAGACCGCATCGGCATGGCGATGATCGCCGAGGGCGAACGCACCGGCAAAGTCAATAAAGACACGCACATCATCGAGCCCACCAGCGGCAACACCGGCATCGCGCTGGCGTTCGTCTGCGCGGCCAGGGGTTACAAGCTCACGCTCACGATGCCTGAGTCGATGTCGCTTGAACGTCGCTCGCTGTTGCGAGCACTTGGTGCGAGCTTGGTGCTTACGCCGGCGGCCGAAGGCATGCGGGCGGCGATTGCGGAGGCTCAGCGGCTGGTTTCGATCACGCCGAATTCCTGGATTCCGCAGCAGTTTGAAAACCCGGCCAATCCGGCGGTCCATGAGGCCACGACCGGCCCTGAAATTTGGGAGGACTCGGGCAAGAACATCGACGCGATTGTCGCAGGCGTTGGCACTGGCGGCACGATCACCGGCGTGACTCGCTTCATCCGCAAGCACAATCCGAATTTTATGGCGTTCGCTGTCGAACCGACGACTTCGCCGGTTATCAGCGGCGGTGCGCCTGGGCGTCACCGCATTCAGGGCATTGGCGCCGGGTTTATTCCGAAGAATCTTGATACGTCGATCGTCACCGAAACGGTCACCGTTTCGGATGAAGAAGCGTTCGAGTGGGGCCGCAAGCTTCACCGCAATGAAGGGATCATGGCGGGCATTTCGAGCGGAGCCAATCTCTGTGCCGCCGCCAAAATCGCCGCCCGGCCCGATATGAAAGGCAAGCGGATCGTCACGATCATGTGCAGCCTGGGCGAACGGTATCTCTCGACCGCGCTGTTTGAACAGCCGCCTTCGACTTAAGGCTTCGAAGCGGAAAGTGACAAAAACGGCTTGTTTTTGTCACACTGCCTAGATGGCCTAGATGGCCACTATCTAGGGGTCACATTGCCACCTGGCGGCTTAGATTGCCAGGTTCGTTTGCATCTTTTCACAACCTTGGCCGTGTAACGTCATTGTATTATTTGTTACATAAGTTGTTAAGAACACGCAGGTCTGAAATTAGCTGGGCGTCGCGGGTTCTTCCGTTGCTTTCACGAAGCCGTCGCCGTAGTCCTCGGGCTCGTAGATTTCTCGGATCTCGACTGTGCCATGTTCGGCCGGGTCGAGATTTTCTGGGCGGGGGCATTTGGACAAGAGTTCCCAGGCGTCTTCGATCGAGTTGACTTGCCAGACCCAGATTCCGCCGATGACTTCTTTGGTCTCGGCGAAGGGGCCGTCTAGGATGGCTTCATCTGGATCGTGTGCGCTTTGAGTTGGAGGCTTGAGGCCGAAGCCGTCGAGGGCGATGCCTCGGCGCTTGAGGTCGGCTAGATACTTGCCGACTTTTGTCATGAGCTTTTGGTCGGGAGGTGCGCCGCTGGCGTTTTTCTTTCCGCCTTTGAAGATGATGGCGACTTTCACGGTGATTTCCCTGGGCGGCGAGAGCCGTGTTATGAAAACAAACGGGCGAAGCTTAATGAGTAAGCAGAACCGTCGCGCCGTTTGTTTTCAAAACACAGCCACACAAACTTGAACACAGCCAAACAAACTTGAACACAGCCACACAAACTTGAACACAGCCACACAAACTTGAACACAGCCACACAAACTTGAACACAGCCACACACTTCTTTGAATAGCTGCACACTGTCTTTGGCTGAATCGGCGGAATCTGTTTTAGGCGGGTGGGGCGCCGGGGACCATGACCATCCAGCCTAGGCCGAATTTGTCGGTGAGCATTCCGTACTTGGGTGACCAGAAGGTTTTGGCGAGCGGCATGTCGACTTTGCCGCCTTCAACGAGTGCCGCGAAGGCCTTGTCGGCTTCGGCTTCCGTTGCCAGCGATAAGACCATTCGAAAGCCATCAAACTTGGACTCAGGGCCGCAGCCATCGGAGGCCAAGATGCGGTTGTCGCCGATGTAGAAGTCGCAGTGCATGATTTTGTTTTCGAAGCCAGGGGCGAGTTGGCCCGGCGGAGGCGGCGTGGGGCTATCACTGAATTTCATCGACATCTGCACTTTGGCGCCGACGGCCTTGCCGTAAAACGCGAGGGCTTCTTCGCAGCGCCCGCCGAAAAAGAGGTAGGTGTTGACGAGGGGAAAAGGCATTGAAGTGGGCATTGGAAGTTCCTGGAAACGATCGGACTGAAGCATCATCTGAAATAGCTTCTTGAATTACGATATGGTCGTTCGGGGCTGGGCGAAATCGACAGGGGGCGGCGGATTTTTTTCACAATTCTGGCACAAATCCGCTTTTGCCCCAGATATCACAATGCAGAATATCTCCGCGACGCATTCCTCACGGCTTAAGCAATCGATTCTTCGCTTTTCCAATGAAATCAAATTGCCCAATTCAGATCCTTGCGTGTCGTTTACCCGTTCCTCCAATATCTCAAGGTGCTTCGCTGGCGGTCAAAAGGAATCGTGATCGAGACTGTCCTAAATCAGTCCCATCACTTCGATGCGATCCTCTGAGGAAAGTCAATTGAGTCCAAATTGCTGTAGTGAGACACTCATTTTATTTCGTCCTCAGTTTCAACTTCGTACTGCGTGGGAGACGCGAAAGACCGTGAAGCAGTCATCCCAATTCTGCGCCACAACAGGTAGGCGGTGAAAAGAAAGGTCCCACTAAAGCACCACGCGCCGTTCCAAAGGCTCTCTGCAATAGTCGGTTGATAATCATACCGCTGCGGCGCAGGGCTTAGGGGCCATTCAAACGGAGTCGAACCAATAACGACTAGGAATGATGACGCCAAAAAAGCCAACAATGTCCATAGCAGTGTGCGAATGAATCCCACTCTCACGACAGGCGTATAGTTCGCGATGGCCGAAAGCGAAAATAGAATTCCCAATAAAATTCCGATTCCCACGAGTTGGTTGAACTGAGCAAAAGTCTCCGAAAGCTTGTACTTGTTTGCATCATTGAGAAAAATGGATCTTGCAGTTGCTCCCGCCAAGGGCGCAAGTACGAATGCCGCACCGCCCCAAACGAGCGCCCACATTCCGCCGCGTAAAATACTCACCTTTGGCCCACTTTGGCCTTTGTTTTCCAAGGCGATCGACTGTGGCGAAGCGTAGGGATTTTCACTCACAGTAAGGAACCTGGAGAGATTCTTATGTTCGAGGCCTCCTAATCCTCCACCAAGTGATCCAGCCGGTAAATAGCCCGGGTCCTAGCAAAAACCAGCCGCCGACCCAAAGTTGGATCGCGAGCGAAGGTTGATATTGATGCCCGCTGCTGGGGAAGGCCAAGAGGGGCCACTCGAAGGGGAACGTGACCAGGGCGAGCGTGAATATCCAGGCGATGAAGGACACGAAGGTCAAAGAGAGCGTGCGGCCAAAGTTGATGTGGATTGAGGGCGCGTACGTCGCGACGGCCGCCATCGCGAAAAAGGCGCCGAAGAAAATGGCGGGGCCGACGAACTGCGGCAGCTCTTGGGTTGTCGCATTGAGTTTCCCTAGGAGCGGCTCATGGCCTCCCGCCAAGAGTATTCGCGAAGCGAAGGCAAACAGGAGGATCGCGCAGAAACCCACGGCTTCCCAAAGCATCGCCATCGCGGTTCCGCGCAGCCAGTCGGTTCGTCTCGGTAACGCCGCCGCGATCACCGCTTCAACAGCACGCGGTGAAGCGTAGGGATTTTCATATTCAAGTTGCATGGCGCCAAAGTCCAGGATGCAACTTCATTTAACCCGCGACAAGACAAGAGGTGTCGCGGCGGCCAAAAAGTAGTAGCCGATCTATCGCACAATGTCAGTCATGGCCTTCGGAGTACCGAATGCCATGCCACCCAAATCGAGAGATATTGATCGTTAGTTCGAGTAGTAGTGTGGGCGCGGCCAAGAATGGCTATCGTTGGCGAGAGGCAGCTTTGTTGGCTTCGAAGTTCTTGAAGGCGGGTTTGGGGAGCGCCGGCGCGTTGAGGGCGCGGGGTTTGGACGCGGTGCTCGCTGCTGGCGCGCCTGTGCCCACGTTGGCGATAATCCGCTGGAATTCGCCGCGAACTTTGGCGTCGACCGATTGCAGGCGATCAGCGAATTGCGTGATGCCTTCGGAATTCACTTCCGCTGCCTGCGACATGCGACCTAGGAACTGCGCCGTTTGCGCGAAGTTGTGGTCGGCGATGGGGCCCATGACGGGGTGGAGCGTTTTGGCGACCATCTCGGCGCCGGTGTTTTCGATGGCGACAAAGGCATCGAGACGGTTGGCGATTTGATGGCGCTTGTTCGCATCGAGTGAGTAGTTCGATTGCAACAGGAGCACGCACTTGCCGTTGACTTTGCGCTTCAGAACCGGCCCTTCGTAGGCGCCTTCGGCGTAGATCAGGTGCAAATTTTTGGTGCCGTAAACCAGTTCGGCGCTCGTCGCGGTGCCGGCGCCATCGGTGACATCGAACTCAAAGGCCGCAGTGCGTTTGATCTGGACGTTGGAGATGCCGAGCAGGTCCCAAATGTTGATGATCACTTCGGGGTAGCGGATAAAGAAAACGAACAGGTCGGGATTGCAGTCGACGAGTTGGTCAGGCAGGCGGCGATAGAGACTGGGCTTGTCAACGACGCCGCTCAGCTTGGCTTTGACATCCTCGCGCAGTTTGTCGAAGGGAATCGCTTTCACTGCGGCGAGGCGATCCTCTTCCGAGGTGCTCGCTTCTTTGGACATATTGTCCGGCGAGACGCCGCCAAAAGTCGCGCGACTTGCGGCGCTAAAGCCTAGCAGGCTAGCGAATGCGCCAGCGGTGAGGCCCTTGAGCATGCTGCGGCGCCCCACGGAAAGCGGGTTGGCGGCGCATTGCGATTCTGGCTCGTTCATCGGCCAATGCGGCATAAAGGGCCCCGCGGCCAACCGCAAGCGGTTAGCAATGCCAAGTGGGCGCGGAAATCGAATGGGTCAGGATGATCCAAATCATCTGTGCCCGTTTTCGACCGCGCACCAGTTAATTCGGCCGCGGCGGTTGCAAGGGTCCAGTCATTCTCCCGCGCCAGCAGAGTTTGACGCGTTTGCATTGCTAGCGGATCGCCATCGGTCGAGGCGGGACGCGGTTTTTATTTACCAAGAGGCCT
>JBKJSI010000646.1:0-14924 GCA_046595915.1 Pirellulaceae bacterium | reverse complement strand
TTGTCAACGGTGCGGTAGATGCGGCGCCAATAGCTCGTAGGCGATCGCACCGCCTGGTGCGCTAATCCCGATTTTTCCGCTTGGTGCTCACATCGCGACTATACCGCTCAAGCAGATCGCGCTCCCGCTTCGTGAGGCTCCCAACTCCCTGCTCCTGGATCTTCCCGAGCAGCCGATCGGCTTCATTCGCCAGATCCTCGATCTCGCCAACTTCTGTATGCACCTTCAAATTCCGCCGCGTCTCGGCCTGTCGTCGCCACGTTCCCCAGCGCGAGTAGTCGAGGAACTCGAAATTCAAAAAGCCGAAATTCAGTCCCGACTTGAAGTAAAGCGTAGCAAAGAGCGCCCCGCCGAGATGGCACGTAAACGCTGTTCCGCTATTGGGTCGACCTAGCGCCCCGAATACGTCCATCGCGACATAACCCAGCGCTAAGCCCCAAAGCGGAAGTTCTAGCACGCCATAGAGAAACACTTTTTCATGCGGGCGCCTCCAAGCCGCATAAACAAGGCATGCCACCAGCGCACCCGAGGCGCCAACGACAAACTGAGTTTGCGAGAGTGCAAAACCCACTCCTAAATAGGCCGCCCCAGCAAAGATAATCGCCGCTAGGTAGAACCGAATAAACTCATTTCGCCCCAGCAGCTGTTCACAAAGATTGCCGAAGAAATAGAGCCCAATCATGTTGAAGAAAAGGTGGGTAAAACCGCCCTTCATGCTGAATGGCAGGTGCGCGAAACCGTAGGTAATCAGCGTATAAGGGCGCCACAGAAGTTCTCGCGGCACGGTCGAAAGTTCAAGATTTCCAGAAATCGGAAATACTGCAGCATCATTGGCGCGCGCCTCGGAAACGTTCGCTGGTTGTTGAATCAAATCGACTGAGCTCGGCGGGCGCGACACGATGAGGTCGAGCACACTCACTGCCACGCAGATGAAAATCAAGATTGTCGTGATCGCGATCTGCTTCTTCGGCTTCGGGCCGCGCCACGATTCGTCGTCGGTCAGGTCAGGATAGTAGTCGCGATCTTGCAGTCCCATATCACCAAGCACTCTCATGCGTCAAATCAGTTCGATCGTTCCTCTTAACATCGTACGCCTTTCTCGCGCAACTGAACTCGCCACACCACAACTACCTCCCCGGCGGCTTGCCGTCCGCCGGGGAGGTGTAAACGCGCGGCATGGGCAAATTCAGCGCAAAACCCGCACCAAACATCACTTACAGCAATTTCCTTGCTCCAGAGTGGATTTTCCACCAATTCCGACTTTGACAGTTTGTCATCAAATTCCGGCGATGCCGTTTGAACAATTCCCCTCCGTTAGATAGGTTCTAAGGGCCAATCTTTCCCTTTTTGAAACCAAACTCCTCTCCTCTTCGGATTCGGATCCATGAAAAGACCAGTAACTAGACGTGATTTCGTCTCGACCGGCGCAGCAGTCGGCGTCGGCTTTTGGGCCGCTGGCGGCGTCTCGCCAAAAATTAGCCTCGCTGCCAATGAAACGATCAACTTCGCCTCCATCGGCGTCGGCGGAAAAGGGAGCAGCGATTCTGAAGACTGCGCCAAGCATGGCAACATGGTCGCGATCTGCGACATCGACGACGATTCGCTCGCCAAAGCCAGCAGCAAGCCAAAGTTTGACAAGGCGGAGAAGTTCAATGACTTCCGCAAGATGTTCGACAAACTAGGCAAGTCGATCGACGCGGTCACTGTTAGCACGCCTGACCATTGCCACGCCGTCGCTTCCGCTATGGCGATGAATCTCGGCAAGCATTGCTTCTGCCAGAAGCCGCTCACCAAGACGATCTATGAGGCCCGCCGCCTCGGCGAACTCGCCAAGGAAAAGAAGGTCGCCACCCAAATGGGTAACCAAGGCACCGCCGAAGCGGGCGTCCGTCGCGCGGCCGCGATGATTCAAGCAGGCGTGATTGGCCAAGTGAAAGAAGTCCATGTTTGGACCAATCGCCCCGTTTGGCCTCAAGGCGAAGCCCGACCTACTGAGCAGGTCGCTGTTCCTTCCAATATCCATTGGGACGAATTTATCGGCCCAGCGGAAATGCGTCCATTTAATCCCGCTTATCACCCCTTCAAATGGCGTGGCTGGTGGGCATTTGGCACCGGCGCACTGGGAGATATGGCTTGCCATACCTTCAACATGCCGTTCATGGCGCTCGATCTGCGAAATCCAACGTCGATGCAAGCCACGACCTCGGGTCACAATGGCGAGACGTTCCCCAAGTGGTCTCAGATCACGTTCGATTTCCCTTCGAACGAAAAACGACCGGGACTGAAGTTCTTTTGGTATGACGGCGGCAAGAAGGCTTCGGAAGAATTCTTCAAAGGCGCGACCATGAAGCGAGCCGATAGCGGCTGTCTCGTCGTCGGTGAGAAGGGCATCATTCACTCACCAGACGATTATGGCGCCCGCTTTGAGATTCTTGGCGGCCCGAAGCAAATCGACGTCGACTACAAGAAGTCGCCAGGTCACTTCGAAGAATGGGTCGCCGCAATCAAGGGTGGCCCCGCCGCTCGCTCGAACTTCACCGAGTACTCGGGCCCGCTCACCGAAACGATCCTCCTCGGCAACCTCGCCGTTTGGGTCGCCAACAAGCCTGAAGAACCAGGCCTGAAGATCGAGTGGGATTCGACCGCGCTTGCCGCCAAGAATGGCCCTCCCGAGATCAAGCAATTCGTGAAGAGCGAATACCGCTCCGGTTACTCGCTCTAGTCAACCTGTTGGCTGGCCGCGCCAGTTTGAGCAAATATACCGCAATCCCCGACGGACTTCGCTCCGTCGGGGATTTTTTTGCGCACATTGCATCCCAAAAACGCATTAGGAGATTTTCGCCGCCATTGCGGAAATGCGTACCCAGCCCCAACTTAGATTTCTCCCGCCAATCGCGCATTTCCGCTTTCCTGGACGATCTGTCTACCAAGTTGCTTGCGGTGGTTTCTTTGCCTGTATAAGATGTTTTGAGCCGGTGATTTTGCGTTTCTACGCCCTTGAGCTTTTTTCCGGGGCGAGTCCCAAGGCGTCTCAGGGCGCGTTGTGAGTCTAGGGCGGTTGATTTCGCACTAAATCTAGGGCGGAACAATAAACATTAACGCCGTGCATCAACGACTCGCCCTTCACATTTTTGCTGGTCATCTTTGGCATCCATAACAACCTTACCGTTCGTCCATCCTGACCCGGTGGACGAAGGAGTGAGATAATGCGGTATTCCTTTCGCCTCGCCGAAATCCTCGATCACGTTCCCGATCCGCGAAAGCGGCCCGGAACGATTAAAGCCATTGTTGAATACACGGGACTCGATCGACATCAAGTCGCCGCACTGCTCAAGAACGAAGTCAAATACATTCCGCTGAAGGCCCTCTCGCGGCTCTGCGATTACCTGATCGAGCATGGCTACGCCGCCGCCGATGAGCTCCCCGGCGCACTATTCGCCGTCGAGCCCGAAAACTTCTGGGAACTGCTCGCCCGTCGTCGTCGCCTTGAACTGTGCGTTGGCATCCGCAAGACCGACCCAACCGAAGGCCCGGAAAATGCCTGCGTGATCGCCTCGGATGCCGTCCTGTTGGGCGAACTTCTCAATGGCGTTTCGACCCTCGGCGGCACCGCGAAGCATTCGCGCCGTGGCGGCGCGCCTCCAGGCATGATGCCCGCCGCGCCGGCCCCCGCGCCGCATCCTGAAACGCTCAAGCAGACGCTTGTTTGGAGCCCAGGCCAATGTCCTGATGTGGAAATGATGGCTCGTGCTCGAGAAGTCTACGACGATTTTTATGAATCGCCCGGCGACCGCGCGCTGATCTGTCTCGGTAGCGTGAAAAGCAATCCGGTTGTCGAACTTATTTTCTCCAATCTCTTTGGCGGCGAAGCCTTCGTTCCTCAAGAAGTCGATACGCCGAAAGAACGCACCTGCCCGATCTACTTTCGCTTTCGAGAAAACGATCCGGCGGTTCCGACCTTTATCGGTGGTAAGAAGTTGTCACGCGGTAAGCAGAAGGAAGTGCCCGGCATCTATTATGAAAAGCCCGATGGCTCTTGGGACTGCGTTCCTTGGAAGCCGGGCGAGTCGGACGCCGCGCTCGTTTTCTATGTGCATCGTGAATCGCAAGGCTGCCTCGAAATGGCGCTCTGCGGCTTCTCGGGACGAGCGACTCGCTTTCTCGCACGCACGCTTGCGAATCGCGCCGAAGAATTCTGGCCACCGACTTACTCCGGTCACGGTATCCAAGTTGGCGCGTTCATTGCCCAGTTCGTCACGTCCGGCGCGGAAGAGACCGGCCGCGACCAACTGTTGACGGATCAGGTTGCTTCCGTGAACGTCGTCGGCATCGATCCTGAAGTCTTCGCTCGTCGCCTATCGCAAATGCACCCTGCGGCCCCGCCTCCTGAAGAAGTTCCAGTGGAATAGCGGCGAAGGACCTTACTGCGATGGATCTCCAAAACCGCGTCGCCCTCATCACCGGCGGCACTATGGGCATTGGCGCCGCGATCGCGATCGATCTCGCCAAGAACGGCGCACAAATTGCGATTTGCGCCCGTAATCTTGAAGGTGAGGCGCAGCAAACCAAAGCTCAAATCGAATCGCACGGCGTCAAATGCCTGCTTATTCAAGCTGACATGAGCCGCGCCGACGACTGCACATCGGTCGTCGAGAAAACCGCCGCTCACTTTGGCCGCCTCGATATCATCGTCAACAACGCGGGCGGTCCCTCGCACGGTCGTCTCGAAGATGTCACCGCCGAGCAATGGCTGACGACGATGAATCTGCACGTCAATTCCAACTTTTACATCGCCAAAGCCGCGCTGCCGCATCTGCGAAAGCAAACCGAAGGCGTCTACATCACGGTCGCCTCTTCGGCGGCGCTGCGTGGAATCAACGGAGCGATCGCCTACGCGACCGCCAAAGGCGCCATTCCGCAATTCACCCGCTGCCTCGCCCGCGAGTGGGCTGATTTCAACATCCGCGTCAACTGCATTGCGCCGGGCATCATCCGCACCCGTTTTCATCACGACATGCCTGAGGACCGCAAGAAAAACAATCTGGACAACCGTATTCCGCTGCATCGCGAAGGAACAATCGACCAAGTAGCCGAAGCCGTAAGGCTTCTGATCACCAACGATTACATCACCGGCGAGACATTGGTTATCGATGGCGGGCTAACGAGCCGGATTGCTTAGCAATTCTCTCCCTGCATGTCTCAGCGGTTAATCTGTCTTCCGCGTTGTACTCATCGCCAAACAAATCCAAGCGGCGATCCAACAAGTCCCACCCAGCGGAACAATCGAAGCTCCGAGCATCGGCAAATTGAAGAGCACGAGCGCGTAAAGCCCGCCCGAAAATCCCGCGAGCCCCAGCAGGAACAGCGACCCCGCAGCGATCCGCAAACCGCGCTTCCCATCGCCCGGCAAAAGACCGAGGGCGAGCAGCCCAGCCGCATGATAGAAGTGATACTGCACCGCCGTATCCCACTGCTCTAATCGCTTGAGCTGCACCTCGGGATCGGCATAAAGCTTGTGAATATTCCCCTTGAGCCCATGTGCCCCAAACGCCCCGGTCCCCACCGCTAAAGCTCCTAGCACTGCCCCCATAATGAACCAACGTCGTCCCGGCATTTCTGTCCTTTCTCAAGCGGTTTTCAAAACCCAAGCTTCCTTATTGTAGGTGCTCTTTCGCAAGATCGTGCGAAGTTAAGCTTGCCCAAGCACTTTCTTTAAAGCGTGATTTTCTGCGGTTCATGGTTTACAATTGACAATGTCAGAAAATTACGATCTGCGAGGCACGAGATGGCGACCGCTAGCACCCTACAAGCCGATCTGCTTACCTTGGCGCTCCCCACACTGCTCAAAGAGCAGCTTCAAGATGCCGCCGCGTCGTTGGGAATGCCGGTCAGTGATTATGCGGTGTTTATCCTAGCGCAGGAAGCAAGCAAACTTCTGGACGGTCCGCCGATTTTGAAATTGTCGGGTCGAGACAGTAAGCGAGTTCTCGAAGCGCTTGAGGATCCCGATCCGCCGCTAAATGCAAATTTGCTAGAAGCGATCAACGAATATCGAAAACGGAATGTGGGCGATGTCTGAAGCCATCAAGGTCGAGCGACTTGCCCATAATCACGATCGAGCTGCATTCGACTGCGGAAATTCGACTATCAACGAGTGGCTCAAGAGAATTGCCGGTCAACATGAGAAACGGAATCTGGCAGTCACGTACGTCCTCGTAAACGACGGCTCGCCTGTGGTGCTTGGCTATTACACTCTCTCGTGCCATGCGGTCGAATTCGATCTTCTTCCGGCTGAATTCAGCAAAGGCCTCCCGAATTCGGCAATGCCCGTCTCGATCGTCGGTCGATTCGCTATTGATTCGCGACTACAAGGAAAAGGATTCGGCCGCGACTTGATGATAAATGCATTTTTGCGGTGCCTATCGAGATCGTCGCAAATTGGCCTCCGTGCAGTCGGGTTACATGCGATCGATGATCGCGCCAAGGCGTTCTATTTGAAACTTGGCTTTATTCCCTTACTCGATAGCCCAGCGCATCTGATATACCCAATCAGCTCGATTCGTAAACACTTTGCCCAACCTGCTCCGTAATCCCCTGTGCCCACTCCCCTCTATCTCGACCACAACGCCACCAGCCCGGTTCATCCTGAGGTTGCAGAGATCGTGCGCCGCATCTCCCTCGAATTCCCCGGAAACCCCGCCAGTCAACATCAATCGGGCCGTGAAGCTCGCCGCGTCCTTGAAGAGGCACGCCAGCATTTACTAACTTCGCTCGGCGGAGAAGGAAAGTCTTTTCATTCCGATCGACTGATCTTCACCTCCGGCGGCACCGAAGCCAATAACTTGGCAGTGCTCGGTCTCGCACGCGCTTCCCGCCGCCGCGATCCTTCCCGCAATCGCGTTATCCTCAGTTCCATCGAGCATCCTAGCGTCCTCCAATGCAGATCGTTTCTAGTCGAAGACCAGTTCGACGTTCAATTGCTCTCGGCGGACGAGCACGGCGTGTTGGATATTGAGCAATTGCAGTCATTGCTCACCGAGTCACCAACGTGCTTAGTTAGTTGCATGCTCGCGAATAATGAAACTGGCTCCATTCAATGGATTGACGTTCTCGCCGCTTATTGCCACGCGGTTGGCGCAGTTTTCCACACGGATGGCGTACAGGCGGTTGGCAAAATCGATGTCCACTTCCGCAATCTTGGCGTCGATGCCCTCACCTTCACTGGTCACAAGTTCGGTGGCCCCAAGGGTATTGGCGGTTTGTTGCTTAAGTGGGGTATTGAAATCGAGCCGGTTGTCGTCGGCGGTTTTCAACAAGCCTCGTTGCGACCAGGAACGGAAAATCCGTCTCTTGCGGTAGGGTTGGCAGAAGCACTACGACTGGCGGGAACCGAGAGTCTCGGCGAGCGACTCGCAAAGATCCGAGATGGATTTGAAGTCGCACTCCTGCGGGATGAAGGATTCGAAGATCTCGTCATTAATGGCCTAACATCAAATCGCCTACCCCACACTTCCAACCTCGCCTTTCCCGGCATTAATCGCCAAGCCTTTCAGATGGCGCTCGACCTCGAAGGCGTCTATTGCTCCACCGGTTCCGCTTGTGCGAGCGGGTCGAGTGAGCCCTCTACGGTACTCGTCGCAATGGGCCTTCCCGAAGAGGTCGTTTCCTCTTCGCTCCGCTTCAGTTTCGGGTGGTCCAGCACCCTCGAAGAGGCCCAAGAAGCGGCTCAGCGCATCCTCTTATGCTACAAGCGTTTACGAAGCCGAAAATAAGCCCCTACTTGGCCATCGTCACCTCGCTTTGGAACGCCAAAAACGCTAGAATCCAGCCACCAAAATCACTTCGACGCGAACCCGCTCTTGGGGACGCTGGATAATTGACTGGATTACCATCCGGGCGAAAGCAACTTGTGATCTGCGGCGTCCACACTATCCCCCTTTCGACCGTTGATCCGCCCACCGATCAACCGCAACGCCGCAAAGGCAAAATTGCCGGTTGGCCTCTCGGCGATTTCATCGCCGGACCCGAAAATGGCCTCGCCCGCGTCGCCATCGAACATGTTCTCAATCGCAATGGCCCCGCGATCATCCTCTTTTACGGCCCGCCCGGCATGGGAAAATCTCTCATCGCCCAAGGCCTCTTCGAACGCGTCACCGCTGATCGCGGGCCCAAGCGCGTCTCCCTCATGTCGGGCGCCGACTTCGCCCGCGCCCATTCCGACGCCTCCGATACCGACGCCGTCGAGGACTTTCAAGCCAAATTCCACAACCTCGAACTCTTCAGCCGTGACGATTTGGACGATCTTGCCGGGCGCACCGCGTCGCAGCGAACATTGATGTCCTTGCTCGACCACTTCGAATCGACCGGCGCCAAGGTCGTCATCACCAGCGACCGCGCGCCCCTCGAATCAACGAACCTCGAGCCGCGCCTTGCCAGCATCCTCTCCGCCGGCCTATCCGCGCCGCTCGAACCGCCCGGCGAAGCCGCCCGCCGCACGATCCTAGCTCGTCTCGCTACGCACCGTCGCATCAATCTCGACGACGCGACAATCGATCTCCTCGCTCACCGCGCCAGCGGCACGGTGCTGTACCTGCATTCGCTAATCGCCAAACTCGAGTCGGAATCAACCGAACGCGAATGCGCCCTCGACGCACAGCTCGTCCAATCGTTCCTCAGCGAACAACAGGCCAGTCAAAAACCAACGCTCGCTGGCATCACCAACGCCGTCGCCAAGTATTTCAACGTCAAATCCCCCGACCTCCGCAGTGCCTCGCGAAAACAATCGATCGTCCGCGCCCGCGGCGTTGCGGTGTTCCTTGCTAGAAAGCACCTTGGCGAAAGCCTCGACCGAATCGGCCAACAATTCGGCGGGCGCGATCACACCACGATCCTCCACGCCCTTCGCACCACCGAAGCCCAACTCACCACCGACCCAATCATCGACCGCGCCGTCCGCGAAATCGAAAACAATCTATTCCCCTCACAACCCCTAACCTAAGGATCGACGATTGTCGCCATTCGCTCATCACAACCCGAAGCGTAAGCGAGGAATCGACTCCCGATCCTGTTCATCCTGTCCAAAAAACAACCCTTGAAAACCTGTTCATTCGCCGTCGCTAGCCAGTCCACATGTCGATACCTCAACGCACACCAAAACACCCACTGTCGATAGCCGTCGATAACTACTCAATCCATCAACCAACACCCAACTCACCATCAACCGTTACTCCACGAACATCGACCCGCGATTATCGAACCGAAATCTTGTTGTCCAATCGACTTAACCTGCCTCGCCCAAAACCATCGACACAAAATTGCGGACCTATTCCTACTACTACTAACATTAAAAATTATTAGAGGAGAAGAGAAACACCGTCCAAGGACGGTGAAGTCTCGACGACCGAAATGAAGATCACGTGCAATCGAGAAAAGCTCCTGACCGCCTTTCGCATCGCCTCGCCCGTCGCGCCGATTCGCAGTCCGAAGCCGATCCTCCAAAACATCAAGCTGGAAGCCGCCAATGGCGGTCTAACGCTTCTCGCCACCGATATGGAAGTCGGAGTCCGCGTCACCGTCGAAGACGTGGAGATCGAGCAGGAGGGCTCTGCGGTGTTGCCGGTCGGCCGCCTCGGACCGATTCTCTCTGAAAACTCCAGCGAGAAGATGCGAATCACCGCTGACCCGCATGGCGCGGTCATTCGTGGTGACCGCAGTGAGTACAAACTCCCCAGCGCCAACCCCGATGAATTCCCCAGCGTGCCGACCTTCACCTCGCAGCGCTATCATCAGCTCCCTGCCCGTCTGCTTCGCGAGATGATTCACCGCACCAGCTACGCCACCGACAACGAGAGCGGGCGCTTCGCCCTCGGCGGCGTGCTGTTTGAATTCGAAGAAAACAAGATCCTCGCGATCGCCACCGATGGCCGCCGTCTCGCCAAGATGGAAGGCGCCGCCGAGTCCGTGGGCGAACATCACAAGATCGATACCCAAACGATCATCCCGACCCGCGCGACTCAACTGATCGAACGCGCCCTCGCCCTCGATCTCGACCAAATCGTCAAAATCTCCTCGGCCGCCAATGAAGTCATCGTCCAAGCCCCGCGGGTGATGATCGTCTCCCGCCTCGTCGAAGGCCGCTTCCCTCGTTGGCGCGATGTGATCCCCTCGTACAACACCGCCACCAGCGTGTCGCTCACAGTCGGGCCGATGTATTCCGCCCACCGCCAGGCCTCGATCGTCACCAGCGAAGACAGCCGCAGCATCGATTTTACGTTTGCGGAAGGCTCACTGACGCTCGAAGCCAGTTCGCAAGAGAATGGCAAATCGCGGGTCGAAATGCCCATTTCCTACGACGGCCAAAAAATCGTTGTCTCGCTCGACAACATTTTCGTCGCCGACTTTTTCAAAGTCCTCGACCCCCAAATGAATTTCCGCCTCGAAGTCCAAGACGAAGATGCGCCCGCTGTCTTCCTCACGGATGACGGGTACACCAGCGTCATCATGCCCATGGCTCGAGACCGCTAAGAATTTTGCCCTTCGCGACAACGGAAGCATTACCATCAGCAAAAAGCACGTGATCATCGACGACCCGTACCTGGAGACGGCCCTCTCCGCTTACAAGAAGCGAGGCGGTCGGCGCGTGCCCGAACCGCAGCGCATGGGTTCGATCATCACGCAGCTCATCGCTCGCCGAGGTTACGCTCAACAAAAAACGACCGCCGATTTTTCCAAAGCCTGGGAAACCGCCGTGACCAAAGTGGGCGCCGAAGGCAAGACCCGCGCCGGTCGGATCTCGCGCGGCATTTTGGAGATCTTCGTGGTCAACTCCGCGGTGATGCAGATGCTCACCTTTCATAAAAAGGCGCTCGCCGCCGAAATGAAAGCCGCCCCCGGCGGCCAATCGATCAAGGATGTCCGCTTCAAAGTCGGCCCCATCGAGTGAACCCTCACCCGACCGCCGCAAACCGTTCCAAGTTACGGATGACGACGCGTTCGCAAGAGAGAGACTCATGTCAGAAGCAGTTGAAACGCCCCCTGAAGATATCTCCATCACTCCCACGACCGGCGAGTATGGCGCCGAGCAACTAAAGCACCTTTCCGACCTCGAGCATGTTCGCGCCCGTCCGGCGATGTACATCGGCGATATCACCGATCGCGGTTTGCATCACCTGGTCTACGAAGTCGTCGACAACTCAATCGACGAAGCGATGGCCGGGCACGCCAAAAACGTTCGCGTCATGGTCAATGGCGACAACTCGGTCACCGTCGAAGATGACGGGCGCGGCATTCCCGTCGAGCGCCATCCGGCCCTCAGCGAAGAGCTCGATCGCGACGTCTCGACCCTCGAAGGCGTGATGACGGTCCTCAAATTTGGCGGCAAGTTCGACAAAGGCGCCTATCAAACCTCCGGCGGTCTGCACGGCGTCGGCGTTACCGTTGTCAACTTCTTGTCACAGTGGTGCAACGTCGAAGTCAGCCGCGACGGCGCGATCTGGGCCCAAGATTACGAGCGCGGCATCGCCCAGGGACCGATCCGCAAGATCGGCGCGGCGAAAGGCACCGGCACCAAAACGACCTTCAAGCCCGACGCGCAGATTTTTCAAACGACGAAGTTCATCTACGACCGCCTCCACAAACGATTGCAAGAACTCGCGTTCCTCAATAGCGGCGTCCGTATTCACTTTGGCGACGACCGCAACCAGCAGTCCGACGAGTTTTATTACGTCAACGGCCTCGTCGATTTCATCAAGCACCTCAACCGCGCGACCGAGGCGTTGCACGCCGAAGTGATTCACTTCAAAGGCGAAAACGAAGGCATCGGCTTTGAAATCGCGATGCAGTACTCCGCCGAGTACACCGAAAACGTCCATTCGTACGTCAACAACATTCACACGATCGAAGGCGGTACGCACGTCTCCGGCTTTCGCACCGCCCTCACCCGTGTGCTCAATAATTACGGCAAGAAGGAGGGCATGTTCAAGGATGTCACGCCCGCCGGCGATGATTTCCGCGAAGGCCTTACCGCTGTGATTTCGCTGCGAGTCCCGCACCCGCAGTTCGAAGGCCAGACGAAAACGAAGCTCGGCAACGGCGAAGTCGAAGGCATCGTCAACAGCGGCGTCGGCGAGTTCCTTGCCAAATACCTGGAAGAAAATCCCAAGGTCGCGAAGGCGATTGTGAAGAAGGGCTTACTCGCCGCCGAGGCGCGTGAAGCCGCGCGCAAGGCGAAAGAGATCCTCCGCAACCGCAAAGGCGCGCTCAGCGGCGGCGGGTTGCCGGGCAAACTTCGCGACTGCATCAGCCGCGAAATGGAACGCTGCGAGCTCTACCTCGTCGAAGGTGATTCGGCAGGCGGGACCGCTGAAAACGGTCGGCTCCGCGATTTCCAAGCGATCCTGCCCTTGCGCGGTAAGATCATCAACGCGTACAAATCGCGCGAAGAAAAGGTGCTCGAAAACACGGAAGTGCAGAGCATCATTCAGGCGATCGGCATCGGCATCGGCGAGGATCAAGACCTCGGCAAGCTACGTTACAACAAGATCATCATCATGACCGACGCCGACGTCGACGGTAGCCACATTCGCACGTTGCTCCTGTGCTTCTTCTATCGCCAGATGGACAAGCTCGTGGAAACGGGCCACGTCTACGTTGCCCAGCCGCCCCTCTTCCGGGTGAAGACGAAGAAGCAAACCTACTACGTTCGCGACGAAGAGAAAATGCGCGATCAGTTGCTCGACGTCGGCATCACCGACGCCGAGTTTGACCCCCGCGATGGACGCAAATTCGCCGGCGACTCCCTGCGAGCCCTGTGCGCGGTTCTCTTCAGCCTCGAAGAAGCGATCGTTGCGATGGAGCGCAAAGGCATCAGTCTTCGCGATCAAATCGCCCGCATGAAAGAGGGCAAAATGCCCGAGTACAGCATCAAGCTTGGTCGTAAAGAGGAGTGGCGGTTCACTCGCGAAGAAGCGGACCAATGCCGAGTCGAGATGGAAGGCCCCCGCGCTGCTGTGACGGAAGAAGCGCCCGCCAAGGGAAATGGCAAAGGCTATGAAGTGATCGTCACGCACCTCTACGAAGTCCACACAATCAACACGGCGCTCAAAGAACTCAAAGCCTTCGACTTTGACGAGCAAGCTCTGTTGCCGAAGCAAAAAACCGGCAGCCAAGTCAGCCGTTATGGTCTCCTCCGAGGCGAAACCGAGCATCCGGTCCACGACCTCCGCGGCCTCGTCAACGTCATCCGCGAAGCGGGCAGCAAAGCCCTCCATGTCACTCGGTTTAAAGGTCTAGGCGAAATGGACGCGGAAGAACTTCGCGACACGACGCTCGATCCGGCAAAGCGAAACCTGATGCAGGTCTCGATGCGCGATCTAGGCGCGGCGGACGATATGTTCCGAGTGCTAATGGGCGACAAAGTCGAGCCGCGGCGCGAGTTTATTGAGAAACATGCGCTGGATGTTCGGAATTTGGATGTGTAACGGTTAGCCGCGACGCAATGCGGAGCGCGAACCTCGCAACAGCAATTCGCTCCGCGCCGCCTCAATGCGCCAGCAAGCCAATCCTACGTAGGTCCGTCGCTCCGCCGACGGACGCTTTGCCGCAGGCAAAGCAACTTTCGTTGCGGTTGCCAGCTAATCCAGATTGAACACTTGAGTTGCCCTCATTCGCTCCGCGATTTGGTTGCTTTCGAACGAATCGAGAGATTCCAAACCCAACCGCCAAATGATCCAAAAGCAGCGCTCCAAATGGCGTTTTGGATACTCTGAATTTCCTCCGAAGGCGTGAATCGATCGTCTCCAGTGATTGTTGGGCCCAGCAGGTAACCAATCATCCCACCGATTGCCGCAAGTGTGACCAATCGAAAGATCGACGCATAATCCTCGAGGCCCGCGGTCATGGCGATGACTACGAGCATGACTGCGACAATGCTGGCAATCCATACTCCCATTGTTCCCTGATTTCCAAAGAGAGCAAAAGCTATTCCCACTAACGCCAGGGAAATACAGAGTCGCAAAATGCTGAATTGAAAATTCATGTTTCAGCCAGCCGCAAGTCTGCAAAAGGCGTCAAACAATAATTTTCTCTCGTATTATCTGAGTTCATCCGCGTTCATCTGTGCTAATTTTGAAAGCCTCAAATCCCAATCTCCTTCGCAATCAATTCAATCTCCCTCTGAATCGCATCCCCTTCGCCATTATCTTGGTTAGTCGCTGCTTTAAGACGAGCCCCCCAGTTAATCAGCATCTTCGTATCAATCTTGCGCGGCTCATGCGTCTTAGCCCATTCGGCGGCGATCGTTCGTCCAATCGTGTTGAGCTTGATGCGAAGCTCGGTTCGCTTCTTGTCGTTAGGAATATTGCTTAGCACACTTTTACAGCGTTTCGTCCATCCAGAATCGAGAATGTTGCCGGCGTAAAAACTTTTGACCCAGCCCCAGTAGTCGCTCCACGATTGCTTGGCCAAGTTGATCGGGTCGCCTTGGTAGGCGGGTTTGAAATCCTCTTCGTTGGGCTGATACCAGTCTTCGCTGACCTCGGGTTCTTCGTTCTCGCGTGTCAGTGTGGTGAATTCAATCGAGGCGATTGCAGCGGGTTGCTTTTCCGAGAAGCCGCCTTGAGCTGCCGGAAAAGGTGCCGGCAGAGGGCTGCGAGAAGACAATATCGCCAGGCCAATGAGGAAGGCGGTTGAAAGGTAGTGGAGGATCCGAAACATGGTCTTCGTTTTTTGCGGGGAATGACCGTTATCGAGTGCGGAAGTCATCAAATCAAGGAACTTGCGACCGTTTCCGCTCTCTCAAACCATACCTCGCAGGTAGACGAAGGGTTTCGCGGCCAAAGAGCGCATCCCGCGAAAACTTAGTGCATGTTCCACAATATTTCGGCCGCAACTCGGGGGCTTCCGCTGCGCGGTGCGCCCCCGCCACC
>JBKJSI010000537.1:0-4399 GCA_046595915.1 Pirellulaceae bacterium | reverse complement strand
ATCTCCAAGCGTTTGCCCAAGGGACCGAACGGCAGCATTCAGCTCTTGCTCATTCAAAATGTCGAGCATGTCGGCAAGCAAGGCGAAGTGGTCGAGGTAAAGCCCGGCTATGCCAATAACTATCTCCTCCCCCAAGGTCTCGCGACGATCGCCTCTTCGCACCATGTTCGCATGGTCGAGAAGCACAAGCCGAAACTCCTCGAAATCGAGAAGGCCCGCCTCGTCACGCTCCGCGAATTGGCCAATGCCGTCGCCAAGCAGAGCATCACGATCGAAGCCAACGCCAATGAAGAAGGCCATCTGTACGGCAGCGTCGGCACCGCCGAGATCTCCTCCGCCCTCAAGCAAGCCGGCTTCGCCGTCAAGCCAGACCAGGTCCGCCTGGAAGGCCTCCTCAAAGAACTCGGCCTTTACACGGTCAAGGTCCACTTCCACGCCGACATCATCGCCGATGTAAAGGTCTGGGTAGTGCCCGCCACCGAAGAAGACGCCAAGAAGTAAGTCGCTCACAAGCGACAGCTTTTCACCGAATTCAAAAGGGCGTGAAACAATCGGTTTCACGCCCTTTTTCGTGTCTGAACCGCATAATGTTTGGCAATGGCTCACAGCGCAGTCCGAGCGCTGTATTCTCTTGTGAACAGGTCAAGCGCTAGAGACGTCGAACGCTCTAGCTGCGATGTAATCACGGAGGCCGCATTTGTCGACCACACAACGATATGACAAGCCGCGCTCGGAGCCAGTCAAGGTTGAAGCCCTCCTCGGCAAACAGCCGCCCGTCAGCATGGAAGCGGAGATGGGGGTCATCGGCAGCATTCTCCTCGCGCCCGACATCCTCGACGAAGTCGCCATGATCGTCCGCGCCGAGGATTTCCATGATCCCGCGCATGAAAAACTCTATCGCCATCTCCTCGCGATGCATGAATCGGGTCGCAAGGCCGATCTCATGCTCCTCTTCGAGCGTCTCAAGACCGCCGGCGAATTTGACGCCGTCGGCGGCGCCGCCTACGTCCACCAGATCTTCGAGTCAGTCCCGCATGCGGCCCACGCTAATTACTATGCCGAAATCGTCCGCGAAAAATCGATCCTCCGCGCGCTGATCAACGCCAGCACCGCTATTCTGCGCGAGTCTTACGAAGAAGGCATGGATTCCAAACATCTGCTGAGCACCGCCGAACAGAAGATCATGGGCATCCTCGACAGCCGCAGTTCGTCGATGCCCTCCACGATCCGCAGCATCCTGCAAGAAGCGATGGAGCGCATCAGCGCCCGCATGGATGGCAACCACTCTCAAGATGGCGTCGAAACAGGTCTCGTCGATCTCGACAAACTCACCGGCGGCTTACATGGCTCCGAACTGATCGTCATCGCAGGACGCCCTTCCATGGGAAAGACCGCCCTCGCCATGAACATCGCCGAGGCCGTCGCGATCACCCAGCGCAAGCCGACGCTCTTCGTCAGCCTCGAAATGTCGAAAATCGAGCTCGCTGATCGTATGCTCTGCTCAATCGCCAAAGTAAACGGCCATCGCCTGCGAAACGGTACGATCTCGACCGAAGAACTCAATCGCCTCGTCGAAAAGGCGAGCGAAATCAACGAGGCCCCGCTCTACGTCGACGATTCACCCAGCCGCACCGTCACCGAAATCGCCGCCGCTGCCCGCCGCATCGAGCGCCGCGAACGCGGCGACGATCCCAACAAAAAAGGCCTCGCCTGCATCGTCATCGATTATCTCCAGCTGATCGAGCCCGATAACCCCAAAGACCCCCGCCAAGAGCAAGTCGCCAAGATCACCCGCCGCCTTAAGGGACTAGCCCGTGAAATGAATGTGCCGCTGCTCGTGCTCGCCCAGCTCAATCGCCAGGCCGAAGCAAGCAAAGACAACCGCCCTAAACTCAGCCATCTCCGCGAGTCAGGCGCCATCGAGCAAGACGCCGACGTCGTCATGTTTGTCCATCGCGAAGAATACTATCGCCACGGCGAAGAAAAGAAGGATCTCGAAGGCCAGGCCGAAATCATCCTCGCCAAACAACGCAACGGCCCCGTCGATGACGTCAAAGTTCGCTGGCTAAAAGATTTTACGCGATTTGTAAATGCTGCGCCCGAGAACATGACTCCCGACTTTGAGACCTTCAATCAACCACCCGGTGGAATGAGCTTTTGATGAGCGGACCAGAGCGCGAATCAAACAATCCCTACGAATCCCCGCGACGCCAATCGGGACACGGTCCAAACAATGCGCCGCCGAGCGGCAGCATCGTGAAATCGATCATCGCGGCCATCGTTGGCATCGTGTGCGCCATCTACCTCATTAATCCCACGTTCGGCGTCTTCGAACTAATCCCCGACAACTTGCCCGTCGTCGGCAACCTCGACGAAGCCACCGCCACCGCATTGCTCCTCAGCTCACTCGCTTACTTCGGCTGGGACTTGCGCACCCTCTTCGGGCGTCGTGGATCAGCCATTGAAAACGATCGCCGAACGCTCGATCACCGAGGCACCGTCAATGGAGAATGAAGCCGCCCGCGCTCTCGCCAGAATCGATCGCGAAGTCTGGGTCATCACCTCGCAAACCAAAGATGGCCGGCGCGGCGGACTCGTTGCCACCTGGCTCCAGCAAATCTCACTCGACGATGCGAGGCCCGCGATTCTGATCGCCCTTCATCCCAATCACTACACCCGAGAACTGATCGACGCCTCCGGCGCATTCACCGCCCACCTCCTGCGTGACGATCAAGTTGCCCTCGCCCTCCACTTCGGCAAAACCACTGGCCGCGACACCGACAAACTGGCCGATCTGGCCCTGGAAGAAACGCCCAGCGGCGGCAAACGCCTTCGCGAGTGCGCCGCCTGGACGGAAGCTCGCGTTTACAGCCGCCTTCATTGTGGCGAGCGAATTCTCTACTGGGCCGATTGCGTCGCAGGCGGCGCCGAATCGACGGCGCCTTCCCTTCGAGAATCCGCGTTTTTCAAATCGCTGCCGCCTAAAGATCTAGCGATCTTGAAGGAAGATCGCCGCCGCGACATAGAAATCGCCAATAAACCGGCCAAAACTTGGCGCGGAAATTTACCCGAAAATTTGCGATTTTCCCCCACAGACTGAACCACCCACCCCAATAATTGTCATGCTTGGAAGGAGCGACGGCCGCCCTACTTGGCAGCACGCCCAACCGGGGTGTTTTGAAGGTAGGATATAGATAGTGGCCGCGAACTTCCTCTCCTTTCATACCCAGTGGAAAAAAAATCCAAGTGACCCAACGTGATCGAGTTAATAGCGTGGCTGCGGAGTCGGCCGTTCTCGCTCGTATCATTCTCCCTTCGGATCCCATCGAAGATGATCCACTACAAGAGCTCGAAGGACTCGCAACGACCGCCTTCGTGCGCGTCGTCGCTAAGCTCGTCCAGCGCCGCGAAAAGCCAGACGGCGCGACCTACTTAGGCAAAGGCAAAGTCGACGAGTTAAAAATCCTCGCCGAAGCCAATGACGCGGATGTCGTGATCATCGACAACGACCTATCGCCTGGCCAAACGCGCAATCTCGAAAAAGCGCTCGGCGTCAAAGTCATCGATCGCAGCGAGCTGATTCTCGATATCTTCGCGACCCACGCGCAGACCTACGAATCTCGCCTCGCTGTCGAACTCGCGCAGCTCGAGTACTCGCTCCCCCGTCTCAAGCAGATGTGGAGCCACTTGTCGCGCATCAAAGCCGGCATCGGCATGCGTGGTCCCGGTGAAAAGCAACTCGAAGTCGACCGCCGACTCGCTGAAACTCGCATTCACGAATTGAAGCGCGAACTCGTCGTCGTCCAAGAGCGCAAGGCCCGCGAAGTCGCGTCTCGTTCCGATGTCATGGCGGTCTCGCTCGTCGGCTATACCAATGCCGGCAAAAGCACGCTCATGAACGCGCTCACCAATGCCGACGTGCTCGCCGAGGACAAACTCTTCGCGACGCTCGACACCCGCACCCGTCGTTGGCGCCTCCCGAACTGGGGTCCAATCCTGATAAGCGACACGGTCGGCTTCATTAAAAACCTTCCGCACAAACTGATTGCGAGCTTCAAAGCCACGCTCGAAGAAGCCCGCCAAGCCGACCTCCTCCTGCACGTCGCCGACGCCAGCAGCCACGCCGTCCTCGAACAAATCGCGGCGGTCAACGGCGTGCTCCACGAAATCGGCATCGACGCCAAGGACACGCTGCTGATCCTCAACAAAATCGACCAAGCCGCCGACCCGGCCCAAATCGATCGACTCTTAGCTCGTTATCCCTCCGCCGTGCCAATCAGCGCGAAAAAACGAATCGGCTTCGAATCGCTTGCTCACGCAGTGAGTGACGCACTGAGCCGCGCGTTCCTCGATCTCGATATCGAAACGAGCGTCAGCGATGGCCGCCTCATGGCCTACC
>JBKJSI010000349.1:0-11363 GCA_046595915.1 Pirellulaceae bacterium | reverse complement strand
ATTTGGCGCTTAATTGGAAGGTGAAAGACGCTTTTGAATACTCCAAGACGCTCGTCGACGAGATGTTCGACGAGGTTTTTGAAACGACGCTCGATGGACTAAAAAACGATCCGGATGGTCCGCGAGTCGATATTCGCAAGAACTTGGTATCGCATTTGGGTGATCGGATTACGCTGCTGACAGACAACAGTCTCCCGATTGGCACGAAGAGCGAGCGATTATTGTTCGCGATCGAAGTCACCAATCCAGAAGTCGTGAAAGCCACGATTAATAAAATGATGTCGGTCGATTCGCATGCCAAAGAAATCACCCTCGAAGGGGGCGAAAAGATTTGGGAAATTGACAATACAGAAACCGTTGAAGTAGTACAGCCGCTCAGCTTTGATGGTGACGGCAGTCTCGTCGACGATGATGAAACGGAAGGGGATGACGAAGAAGGCCCGCGTCTACCCAACTCGGCTGTGGGTGTGATTCATGGACATCTCTTTGTGGCGTCGCATGTGGCTTTCATCGCCGAAGTAGTCAAGAATTTTAAGGCGAAGGAAGCTCTTAGCAGCCAAGCCGATTACCAGGCGATCCATGAATATTTGGGCCGGATGAGTGCTGGCGAACATTCGCTGCGAGCATTTAGCCGCACCGCGACCACCTATCAGGGCACCTATGAACTGATCCGCACGGGCAAAATGCCCCAGGGGGAGACGGTTCTCGCGGCGGCTCTCAATAAGCTCCTCGGCGAAGATGAAGATGGTGTGGAGCGTAAGCAGCAGATTGATGGCTCGAAATTGCCCGAGTTTTCCAAGGTTGCCAAGTACTTTGGGACCGCTGGCTTTACGATGTCGACCGAAGCCGATGGCTGGCTCATTTCGGGCTGCTTGCTGCGAAACAAGGAATAGTTTTTCCGGCGAAATGCAAGCGAAATGGGCGGCGACGATGGGTCGCCGGCCCTGCCCAGAGTGGGTGGAAATGGGATTGGGCGGCGTGCTTGGTGTCATAATCGCCGCCAGGGAAGCATGGTCGCGGAGGACTGCGCCATGCCATTTTGCTCTTGCCGCATTGCGGCTACGGCGCTGCTACAATCGGCGTCCTTGGAGCCGACTCTCTCTGGCCCATTTGACTATTCCCATCGCGCCACTATGTAGATCAACGCGGCATGTATCTGCTCGATAACCCCGTTTTGCAGCGTGAGCTTCTGGTCAATTTGCGCATGAAGCGGGCGTTCCTCCTGCTGCTTGTGTATTTGATCATCTTGTCGGCGGTGGTCTTTGTCGCCTGGCCGACCGAGACGCGGCTCGACCTGACGGCGAACCCGCAGTCGGCCAAAAACCTCGTCGACCTGTTCTTTTTGGGTCAATACATTTTGGCGTCGCTGATGGCGCCGAGTTTTGCTGCGGCGGCGATTACGAGCGAAAAGGAACGCAAGACTTACGAGATGCTCCTTGCGAGCCCGCTTCAGCCGAGTGCGATTGTGATCGGCAAGCTAGTGGCGGCGCTGACTCACTTGGCGGTGCTGATTTTTTCTTCGCTGCCGATCGTGATGCTCTGTCTGCCGCTAGGCGGCGTATCGCCCTATGAAGTGCTCGCCGCTTATTTGGGGCTGATCGCCTCCGTTTGCGTGTTTGGCATGATCAGCGTCACATGCAGCAGTTACTTTCGACGCACGGCGGCGTCGCTCGTGGTGTCTTATTTGCTCATTTTGCCGCTAGCGATTGCGGCAGTCGTGATTTGGTGGTCACTCTCGGGTACTGGCCAGCTGCGGTTGCTGTTGACGGTGACGTTGGCGCCGATTCTTAGTTTTGCGCTGTGCGCAGTGCTGTTTTTCAATACCTCTTCGCGGCTGCTTCATCCGCCCGATGTGGGGAGTGAAGGGCAAGAGGTCATCGATCTCGAGGAAGAGACTCGTAAAGCTGTTGGCCTTGTCATTATGCGTGATCAGTTTCCCGACCGGCTCTTTGCGCCTGCGAAACGGACGACGCTACTCGAGGATAATTCGAACCCGGTCTACGATAAGGAGCTTCGTAGCGAAATTTTCAGCCAAGGGACGCTGATGCTGCGCCTGGTGATCCAGGTGAGCATGCTCTTGGCGATTCCGGCGATGGCCGCTTGTCTTTATATCCAGCCGCAGCTTGCGCCGTGGTACATCAGCTATGTTGTCGTCTTCAACATGCTCGTGGGGCCGGTCTTTTCGGCAGGTAGCGTCACGAGTGAGCGAGAGCGCGGGACGCTCGAATTGCTGCTGACGACAATCATAACTCCGTGGCAGATTCTCTCGGCAAAATTGCTGTCGGGACTGCGCGTTTCGAGCGTTTTGACGATGTTTTTGCTTTGGCCGGTCTTGCTCGCGACGGTGATGGTGCAGGCATATTGGATGAATCTCTCGTCGATTGCGGCTTACTTGGCGATCGTTGGAATGGCGTGCGTTACGACTGCGAATACGGCCCTTTTCTTCTCGGTGATGTTCCGCAAGACTTCGATGAGTTTGATGACATCGTACTTGGTGCTGGCGGTATTATTTTGTGCTCCACTGGCGATTAAGTTCTTTGCGGAGGCTTATTTTCCCAATGCGCCGGCAACCGAGTATGTGGTAGCGGGCGGGGTTATCAGTCCTTTTGCCACGGCGTTTGCGACGCCCTTTGATGCACAGACTTCTTCCACCGGAACGCCGCCTGCCGGGCAGAGTTGGGCGATCTTCTTTGGTCACCTTTTGGTGATGTGCATTTGGAATGGTGTTCTATTGAGCTTGATGGTTTGGCTCTTTAATGTTCGGTGGCGGGTTTTGCGATAGTGTTTCGCCTTGTGACATAAGCTTCCAGCCTGTGTTGCACTTCCCACAAGCTTGAAGCTTTGCCACGGTTTATTTTTTCACTTGCTCGAGAAAGTCGCGCTTGTAGCGTTTTACGAGTGCGTCCATGTCGGCAGGGATGATGTACATTTTGCCGCGGACTTTCTTCGTTTCGCCGGGATTGAGGCCGCCGAGGCGAAAGTCGGAGTGGAGACAGACGGCGACGCCTTGGAAGAGCTCTTGGTAGGGCTCAAAGGCGGTTGCGAAGATTTGTTTTTCATCGGCTGAGTAGCAGCCGATGAGGCCGCTACTAGGAATGTTCTTGCTCAGCGGCCGCGGGTTTACGTCGCGTTCGTCGATGCCTGGGCCCCGCCAGACTTGGCCAGGAATGTAGCGGGCCTTCATGGCCCAATCGCAGGTTGGCATTCGCTCCGGCTTGCCATCGAGGAAAATGAAACTCTTGGCTAGATAGGTTTCTTGGTTTGCGCCGGTGAACTTGTCGAGGCGGATGCAGGGTTGGGCCCAGTGGGATTCGGAACGTTTTGCGGTGGGATTGTGGGCGACGATTTGGAAGTCGATTTCGTCGGCGGCAGCGCGGATTTCGTGGGTGACTTCTAGGCCATCTTTTACTTTGCAGGCAAGCTTGATGAAGTCGGCTTTGGGACTCGCTTCGATGAGTTTGGTTTCGTGGCCGATATAGGTGTGGGCGACCCAGTCAGCGTCGGTCGAGCGGTCGCGGCAATAGGCTTCGAGGTAGTGAACTTTGATTTCGCGCTCTTTGAGAACTTCGCCGGAGATGGTGAGGTAGTTCTTCTCCCAGTGGATTTGGAGGGACGGCGGGGATTGAGCTTGGATCGAGCCGAGAAGCAGTGAAAGGGTGAGGGCGAACGCCAGGCATGCGGTTTTCATGGGATTTACCGGAGTTCAAGGTGGGAGAATTCGGCCCGATTATAGCGGCCACAACGGGGCAACACCTTCCTCATTCCCCGTTGACGGATTGACCTAATCTCGCTCCACTGTTGGGTTTAACTCCACATTTCTAACGCCCAAAACAATCCCTTCTCCGCTTTTCAGTGTAGGCACTCAACTGCACGAGAACGGAAGCGGCTCGATTGGGGCATTTTTACATTTTCAAGTCTTCGCGGAGCACGTCGATGTCGGAATCGGAATTGTCTGGAAAAGGTGTCTTCGACGTGGCGCGGATTCGCGAACTTGTGGAATTGATGAAAGAGCACGAGCTGCAGGAAATCGATTTGCGGGAGAGTGATCAACGCATTCGCCTGGCCCGCGCGGGCGCGGGAATGCAGCCGGCTTATCAAGTGATCGCGCCGCCAGCGCCGGCGCCGAGCGCTCCCTTGGCCGCTTCTTCTGCTTCGGGTCCACCTCCTGTGATTGCCGATGGGCCGCATATTAAGACGATCAATAGCCCGATGGTCGGGACGTTCTATTCGAAGGCCAATCCGAATTCGCCGCCGTTTGTCAAAGTGGGTGACTCGGTGAACCCCGAGACGGTGGTTTGCATCATCGAAGCGATGAAGGTGTTCAACGAAATTTCCGCCGAAGTGAAGGGGAAAGTGGTGGCCGTGCTCGTCGATACCGAGTCACCGGTCGACTTTGGTAGGCCGCTCTTTAAGGTAGATACCTCCGCTTAGCCCTGGTATGCGGCTCAGCGCTTTCCCCTCTCCCAATCGCTTTTGTTGAGTGTGCCGGTCCGATGTACAAACGCATTTTGATCGCCAATCGCGGTGAAATCGCCCTTCGCGTGATTCGCGCCTGTAAGGAAATGGGAATCGGCACGATCGCCGTGTTTAGTGAAGCCGATCGCGGCGCGGAGTATTTGCGACTGGCGGATGAGGCGATTTGCATTGGTCCCGCCAAGTCGGCAATGAGCTATTTGAAGATTGATCGTGTCATTAGCGCCGCCGAAATTGGTAACGCTGATGCGATTCATCCGGGGTTCGGCTTTCTCTCCGAAAATGCGCATTTCAATGAAGTCGTGCGAAGCTGCAAGATTGACTTCATTGGGCCGACGCCTGATGCGATGCAGAAATTGGGCGATAAGAACACCGCTCGAAGCATGGCCTTGGCGGCGAAAGTGCCGGTAGTTCCGGGTAGCGATGGGTTAATTGAAGATGATGCCCAGGCCGTGCGGGTAGCCAAGGAAATTGGCTATCCGGTGCTTATCAAAGCAACGGCGGGCGGCGGCGGAAAAGGGATGCGCGTTGCCAATAATGAATTGGCGCTGAAGCAAGCCCTTTCACAGGCAAAACAAGAAGCTCAAGCCGCGTTTGGTAACGCTGGCGTTTATCTTGAAAAGTACATCGATAGGCCTCGACATGTCGAAGTGCAGATCATGGGTGACCAGCATGGCAATGTGATTCACCTTTGGGAACGCGATTGCTCGACGCAGCGGCGGCATCAGAAGTTGATTGAAGAGAGCCCTTCGTCCGGATTGCCGACCGAAGTTCGCAATGCACTTTGCGAAGCGGCGGTTCGGCTCGCGAAGACCGCGAACTACACCTGCGCGGGCACGGTCGAGTTTATTGTCGATCAGCAAAATCGCTTCTACTTCATTGAGGTGAATGCTCGAATTCAGGTCGAGCATCCCGTCACGGAATTGGTTACGGGAATCGACCTGATCAAAACCCAAATCCGAGTCGCGGCGGGTGAAAAATTACCATTTCGACAGGAAGACGTGAAGCAAACCGGCTGTGCAATTGAGTGCCGAATTAACGCGGAAAATCCTGATCGCGGTTTTCAGCCTTGCCCTGGAAAGATCGAGGGCTTATTTGTGCCGGGCGGTTACGGCGTTCGCTGGGATTCGCATGTTTACGCGGGCTACACGGTTCCGCCGCACTACGATTCGATGGTGGGCAAGTTGCTCGTGCATCAGCCTACGCGGGCGGAAGCGATCACCACGATGATCCGCTGCCTCGACGAACTTCGGATCGATGGCATCGCCACCACGGCGCCCTTTCAGAAACGTGTGCTGCAAACGCAAGAATTCCAAAGCGGCACGATCGACACCAAGTTTGTCGAGCGCGAGATGCTCGGCACGTCGTAGCAGCGGAGCGGTCGCCGTTCTTGGGCAGCCGATGGCGTTGGATTTCCCCATGGCAACTTTCCAGGGGAGGGGTTGGGCGAGAGCCTTCACAAAATGCTTCCGGCTTGGCGGTATCGCAAGGCCATTCTACAATTCCGGTTCCCCCTTATAGGCGGCTGAATACGGTGATTGCCCCTGCGATGCCGATTTATCCGCCCTTAAATGGCCCCTCCACGCGGTTGAAAGCTCTCGCATGTCTAGCACCCTGTCGCGCCCCCCTAAGCACACCCACGACCTGAAACGGGTAGCGATCCTCTTCGCGGGCGGCCCCGCGCCCGCCGCCAACGCGGTGATTTCGACCGCCGCAGTCTCTTTTCTGCGTAACGACACCGAAGTCGTTGGCATGATGCATGGCTATTCGAGCTTGGCCGACTACTCGCCGGAAAAACCGCTGCAAGAAGGCAAAGATTTTGTCAAAATCACGCACTCGTTCCTAAAGCGATCGCGCAATTCACAGGGCATTTTGATCGGCACCGCGCGGACGAATCCGGGCAAGTATGTTTCGCATCCCGATCATCTCGAAGACCCGAAGCTCTCCGCGCCGCTGCGACGCGTTTATGACGGCCTCTGTTCAATGGGAGTCGATGCGCTCATCTCGATCGGCGGCGACGACACGCTCAAGACGGCCAACAAGTTGCAAATGTTCCAAAACCGGTTGCCCGCTGGTTCGAAGAAGATTCCGGTCGTGCATCTACCCAAGACGATTGACAACGATTACATGGGCATCGATTTTACGTTTGGCTATTTCACGGCGGTCGATACGATTGCAGGTGAGATCAGGAATTTGCTTGCGGATGCTGAAGCGAGCCGAGCTTACTTCCTTGCCGAGACGATGGGCCGTAGCGCGGGTTGGTTGGCCTATGGCGCCGCCATTGCTGGCGAAGCGAGTTTTGTGGTCAGCGTTGAAGACATTCGCGGTGATTATCGCAAGGAAGAAACTTCGACTGATTCGAAAACGGGAGAGACAAAAACCCGCGCGATTATGGACGTGGAAAAAGTGGTGAATCGCATCGTCAAAACGATGCTTGCCCGAGAGGCGGAAGGGAAGGAATTTGGCGTCATTGTGCTGGCGGAAGGTCTGGCCGAATTTTTGCCGATGAGCTACCTCGAAGGCATCCCACGAGATGATCACGGGCATATTTCGATCTCGCATGTCAATCTCGGCAAGATGTTTTCGCAACTCGTTGCGGGCGCCTACAACAAAGCGACAGGCAAAAAGCGAAAAATCACCGGGCTTCAACTTGGCTATGAAGCGCGTTGCGCGCGGCCGCATGCATTCGACGTGATGCTGGGCTCACAACTCGGCGTCGGAGCCTATCGGGCGCTAGTCGAACAGCACCTCTCCGGCGTGATGGTTTCCGTGACGGGCCAGCTTGATTTGCGTTATGTGCCGTTTGAATCGCTTGTTGACCCGAACACGCTCGTGACGGTAGTTCGTTATGTCGAAGCTGGCGGCGACTTCCACCGCCTGGCGCGGTTTCTTGAGACTTATGTGAATGATTAGCGCTGTGTTCAACCCAGCTTTTCTAGTCGTCAAGTCTTTTTGAGCCGCCCACTGCTGGACAAGCCAGACAGTGGCACCGGAACATTGAACTTTGGAATTGCTTACTTCGCAGGCGGCTCGGCGATTTTGATATGCAGCTCTTTCAGCTGCTTCGCATCGACCACATTCGGCGCTTCGGTCATTAGGTCCGCCGCCTTTTGCGTTTTCGGAAACGCGATGCAATCGCGGATGTTATCGAGCCCGCCGAAGAGCATTACGACGCGATCAATGCCTAGCGCGATGCCGCCGTGCGGCGGAGCGCCGAACTGAAGTGCGTCGAGCAAGAAGCCAAATCGCTCCCGAGCCGAGGTGGCATCGATGCCGAGCAAGTTGAAAACTTTCTGCTGGGCATCGCGGTCATGGATTCGGATTGTGCCGCCGCCTGCTTCGTACCCGTTGATGACGAGGTCATAGGCTTTGGCGCGGCATTTGGCGGGATCGGTGTCGAGCAGGCTGACATCTTGATCGCGCGGGGCGGTGAAGGGGTGATGCATGGCGACCCAGCGGTTTTCTTCTGGATCCCAATCGAACATCGGAAACTCGACGACCCAGGCGAAGTGCATCGTCTTTGGATCATAGAGTTTGAGTTCCGCGCCGAGCTTTTTTCGGATTGCGTAGAGCGCTTTGCAAGTGACTGCGAAATTGTCGGCGACGAAGAGCAGTACATCGCCGGGTTTGGCGTCAAATCGTGATTTGATTTGCGCGAGCTGGTCGGCGGTGAAATTCTTGGCGATCGGTGAGAAGAGCGAGCCATCGGCTTCGACTCGGAAAAAGGCGAGCCCCTTGGCGCCGAAATCTTGCTTGACCATTTCGGTTAATTCGTCGATTCGCTTGCGCGAAAGCACTGTAGCGGAGTTGGGCGCGGCGATACCACGGACGCGCCCGCCGGCGGCGATACATTCCTTGAAAACCCGAAATTCGCAGGCTGCCGCGACGTCGGAGCAATCTTTGATTTCCATGCCAAATCGCATGTCGGGCGCATCATGGCCAAACCGCTCCATCGCCTCGTCATAGGTAATGCGCGGCAGCGGCAATTGGAGGTCGAGGCCTAAACGATCTTTGGCGAGTTTCTTGGCTAGGCCATCGATCATACCGATCACGTCTTCGGCGTCGACAAACGACATTTCCAAGTCGAGCTGTGTGAATTCCGGCTGACGATCGGCACGCAAGTCTTCGTCACGGAAGCAGCGAGCGACTTGGATATAGCGGTCGTAGCCCGCCACCATCAAAATCTGCTTATAGAGCTGCGGCGACTGCGGCAGCGCGTAGAACTTGCCCGGATGGACACGGCTCGGCACGAGATAATCGCGGGCGCCTTCCGGTGTACTTCGGCCCAAGATCGGCGTTTCCACATCGATGAAGTGATTCGCTTCGGCGTAGTCACGCATCGTCTTGATGATCTTGCTACGCAACAGCAGAGTCTGCTGCATTTCAGGGCGGCGAAGATCGAGGAAGCGATATTTGAGCCGCGTGTCTTCGCCGGGAAGATCTTGCTGAGTCGGCAGGAATGGCGGGTTGTTGGCTCGGTTGAGGATCTCGACGGAGGTTGCGCGAACTTCGATTTCGCCGGTAGCCAGTCTGGGATTGATGGTGCCATCAGGACGCGGGGCGACAGTGCCGACGATTTTGAGCACATCTTCTGACCTTGCGCCGCGGGCGATTTCGACCACTGCTTCGCCGCTCTCGGGGGCAAAAACCACCTGCGTTAGACCGTAGCGATCTCGCAGGTCGATAAAAATGCCTTTGCCATGGTCGCGGAGCGTGTCGACCCAGCCGCAGAGGGTGACTTCGGTCTTGATCAGTTCTTTGCGAAGCTGGCCGCAGGTGTGTGTGCGCAACAAGGTCTTTAGTTCCTAGCTCAATCGATCGAAGGGCCGGCTCCCAGCGATGCAAAGTATTCGTGGGCAAGAGCTTACGGACAAGTTGCCGGATTCCGGCGGCATTCTAGAGGACACGCCAAAATCGGGGAAGGTGAGCGTACCTTGAGGCTAATAGCCTGCCTTAAACGCCGCGTTTGTTTCCATACCATTCAATGTGCTTGCGCGGGCAGAACTGAAAACCCAACTCTGCACACATGGGGGCGAGCCAATCGCCTATCTCGGCCAGCGGAGCCTGCTCGATTCCCTCTGGCATCAAGAGCACCCGTTCGGGCAGAATCTCGGGAAACTCGGTCAAATAGGCGGTGATTTCGACGATATCCGTCGGCTCGGCGACGACGAATTTCAGCTGGTGGCTATAACGGCTGACCAGATCGCGGATGACCCCCGGTCGGTGTCGATCGCGTTCATGTCTCGCCCGCCAAACGCCCGCCCGCGCCTCTTCGGGCGTGGAGTTACTGAGCTTGGGACTGATCGACATTAGATCGCAGTGAACCGGCAAAGTGAGGGTTCCGGCAGTTTCGATCGTGATGTGTTTCCCCTCGCCACGCAGCGTGTGGGTGAGCGGTACCATTTCGGCAAAGAGCATTGGCTCGCCGCCCGTGATCACGACGTGGTCGACCTTCAAGGCAAGCGACTGGGCGACTATTTCATCGACCGAAAGATCCTCTCCCTCTGGCGACCAAGAGGTGAAGGGTGTATCGCAAAACCCACACCGCAGATTGCAGCCACTGGCGCGCACGAAGACGCTTGGCGTACCGGTTAGTAAGCCCTCGCCTTGGCGTGATGCGTAGATCTCGGCAATTCGCATTGATTGGCGCCAATAGACCGGCTTTCTCCGTAACTCATCGCAAATCTAGCATTTAGCGACAACCGTTCCAGGGCGGCGGTTCGTCCCCTTCAGATTAGGCCGGAAAATGGGGAGAATTGAGCAGCGACTTGCCGGGCCGCAATGATGCTCGGTCAAGTTCCCCCTACCAACCACTTCGCCAAGCAAGATTCGAATGGCTGACGACATCAAAAAGATATTGGAAACGTTCCCCAACCAGTTTCCACAGCGCGATTACACTATCGAAATCGTCTGCCCCGAATTCACTTCGGTTTGCCCGAAAACGGGCCAACCCGATTTTGGCGTGCTGACGTTTACTTATGTGCCAGAGGCACTGTGCGTGGAACTCAAGAGCCTCAAGCTTTACCTGCAAGCGTTTCGCAACGAGGGAATCTTTTACGAGAATATTTCGAATCGGATTCTCGACGACTTCGTTTCGGTTGTGAAGCCGCGCAAGGTGGAACTGAAAGCGGCGTTCAGCGCGCGAGGTGGGATTACGACCACGGTTACCTTAACGCACAAAGCGTAGTTGGAAGCGGCAGATGGAAATCCGCATTCTCGCCGACAAACTTGCCTTAGGCCGCGCAGCTGCAGCACGAGGGGCGGAGTTTATACGCGCTGCCATCACGGCGCGAGGCGCTGCGAATATTATTGTTGCTACGGGCGCTTCGCAGTTCGAAATGCTGGCTGAGCTCGTGAATGCGTCCGAGATCGATTGGTCCAAGGTCACCTGTTTTCACCTGGATGAGTATGTTGGCTTAGAAGCCACACACCCGGCGTCGTTTCGAAAATATTTGAAGGAACGTTTCGTCGACAAACTGCCGACCGCGCCACATGCTTTTCATTATGTAAAGGGCGAAGGCGATGCCGCTGCTGAATGTGAGCGACTTGGCAAATTGATCGCACTCTGCCAAATCGATGTCGCCTTTATTGGGATTGGCGAAAATGGCCATCTTGCTTTTAACGATCCGCCGGCCGATTTCGAGACGAAGTCACCTTATCTAGTGGTGACGCTCGACGAAGCTTGTCGGCAGCAGCAGTTTGGCGAGGGTTGGTTCGAGAGGCTGGAGCTAGTTCCCAAAACTGCCATTTCGATGTCAATCAACGAGATTCTGCGGTCCAGCGCGATCATCTGCACAGTGCCTGACGCCCGGAAGTCAGAAGCAGTGAAAAATGCTGTCGAAGGGCCGATTGCCAACCAGGTTCCCGCCTCGGCCTTGCAAAAGCATGCC
>JBKJSI010000290.1:0-2764 GCA_046595915.1 Pirellulaceae bacterium | reverse complement strand
CGCCCAAAGAATCAATGCAATAGCTGTGAAAGCGCAATAGAGACCTTGCGCCTCACCCCCAAAGGTGAAGCAAACCCTGCGCCGTGAGATTTTGCCGCGAATTCCGGCTTTTAGGGGCCACTTTCCCCGCCAAAGCGTCGTGCCGCGGCGTCACAATGGGTCATACAGCTATGCAAGCGCTCGCGCAACCGCATTATGCATAACAACACCGTTGATCGCGGAGCTAAGAGCTCAGTCGCAGCGAAGGGCAACAATACTCTTCTCAAGCACGGCCGCGTTTCATGCGGTTGCGCCGCCAACGCCAAAATCCGAGCACGCTCGCAAGTCCAACTGCAACCGCCCCACCACACCAATAAACCCACCCCATATCAAGAACTTGGTTATAAGGCTCATCAAGCAGCCCATTCGGCTTCAAATAAATCTCACTCCTCTGATAATCAATTACCACATCAAACCGCCGCAAAAAATCATTCCCCAAAATATTGAACGCCAGCCCACCCTCACGATTGGCATACTCCAAATCCGCCTGCACCTCCTTCATCGCAAACTCGCCGATCCGCATCTCCTCCAAAACCACCACCTTATTCTTCACGCTCGCGCCGCTCGCCATCCGCCCATACCGCGTTCCCACGCCAGACAGCTGATCAAAATTCCGCCTCACAAACGGATCGCTCATGCACAGCGACAGCGACCACTTCGACCCCGTATCAAACAGGGCGACCGTCTCATACTCCCGCCCCTCAATCGGCAACGTGATCCTTACAAACGTCCCCGCCCCCTGCCAAACCAAATCCATCTTCTGATACCCCGCCTCGATCTCCGGCAGCGCATCCAAAATCAACATCTGCTTCGCCGTATAATCAATCTTCAACACTTTCCCCATAAAGCAGTTGTATCCCACCACCCCATCCGCCTTCAGCGACCCGCCGTAATCAATAAAGCGGATCGGCACATTCTCAACCTCAATCCCCGCGAACGAAAAGAGATTGCTCTTCCCCTCAGTGACCGTCGCCCCCTTCGCCCTCCCCTGCTCCGACAACACGCCAATCGACGCGCCCGTATCAAAAATCAAATCGAGCGGCCCGCTGCCATTGATCGACCCTTGAAAATGAATCGCATGATTCGGCCCCAGCGTAAATGGGATCACATCGCCATCTTTCGCAGACCCACGATACTTCACTCCCTGCGGATCAACGGGACTCAAACGCTGAGGACAAACCCGCTTCTCCTGCAGCGGCTCCTCCAGCTCAATCGAAAAATCGACCACTTCCCCCGGCGCAACGCGAAAATCGATCTGATCGACGTCGGTAATGAACGAAATCGTCTTCGGCTTGCCTGAGGGGTGGTAAACGTAGGTGTCAATGTCTAGCTCGGGAACGATTTGGCCGACTAGGCGGTCGTCGCCGTCGATAATCGTGACGACCCGCGTCCGCGCCTTCACAATCCGCTTCTCGGTCTGCTTTACCGACTCCGTCTGGGCCCGAGCGAAACCAGCCGCCCAAACACCAACGACCCCCGACAGCGCAACAAAAACTGTAAAATGGCAATGCCGCACCATAATCGCTCCTAACGCGCAATAACCATCGCCCTCACATAGTTCGTGCAACCCCGCACTTTCTTGGCGCGAGCAACCAAAGCCTCCCCGGTTAGCCGCGACGCAACCGCGGAGCGCGTGGTGCGAACCCAGGCAAACTCAACACAAGAAACGATCATGGCTGTCGTCCGTTCAGATGACTCACTACGTTTCAAATTGACTTGCACTTGACCATTCGGCGCGTCAAACTCGCGAGAACGCCCCAGCGGAAGGGATGCGGTAATAGGAACTCGATACATGCTCGCCTGCGGCCACGAAAAACCCCCATTTGGCTCACCACTCTGCGAACACCTTCGCACCTGCCGCGAACCCTCCCTCAGCTACTTTAGATGGTTTTTGGGGCGCGGCATGGAGGCAGAGCTGTTGTGCAAATCTTGTGTCGATTCACGAACCGAGGGCCAAATTGTCAAAACGGATACGGTATGCGAGGAATGTTTTGACAACGCAACTAACGAAATCCACGACTTCGCGGGCATGCGCGCCAACCCTGAGGTTTTGGTCCGTTCAACGCAATTTGATCTTCAACTTGGCCATACAAGACTGCCAACAACGTGCGGGAAAATCATTGATTTAGCTCCCATCTCACGAGAAATGAAGTCACACTGGCTCCTACTCGGTGAAGACGGAAGCATTGGGAAATTTGACGCGGAAAACGGCGATTTCGAGTTACTGGCGCCGATCGAACTGAATCCCGAGCCAAACCATCAACCTTGGTGCAACCAGAAACTAAAACATCGCTTATTTGCATCGCCTGACGGAAATTTCGCCGCGGTGGTCAACGACTATGGGCATCATGGCCAAGTCATCGATCTGCGTTCAGGCGAGATAACGCTAACTCTCGACGGAGGCGATTATTACCCACAGACAGTGCCATTGTCGTTTGCGTTCGCACGAACAAATAGCCAAGTAATCGCAATCCACCGAACCGCCTGGAATCGTCTCGACATCTCCGACCCGTCAACTGGAACATTGCTTACTGACCGCGGCCCAACAAGTTACCGCACGGGCGAACCTCGTCCCGAGCACTACCTCGACTTTTTTCACGGCGCCCTCTATGTAAGCCCAAACGGAGATCGCATAGTCGACGACGGCTGGGTGTGGCATCCCTACGGAGCGGTAACAACGTGGAATTTGCGAGATTGGGCAACTACAAATGTGTGGGAGTCCGAA
>JBKJSI010000027.1:0-3731 GCA_046595915.1 Pirellulaceae bacterium | reverse complement strand
ACCGATGTTCCCGGCCACATGGTCGAAACCTATTCGGTCATGGCAGGCGCCGTCATTCGCTCGCATGATGTGCATGTCATCTACAACGCTCCCAAGGGAAATAGCAAACCAACATTCTACACCGTCCACCAAGGCGAATTCCCCAAGGGAGATCTCATCCCGGTAGCCGAGGCGAAGGTGGTCGACAATACCCTGCCTCCTCCACCGACCCCGGGCGGCGCGGGTGGCGGCGGTGGCGGTGGGCGTCGTCCAGGCGGCGCGACGGCGACCGTTGATCCCAAGAAGGAAGAAGAGAAAAAAGAGGGCGAAGAGAAAAAGGAAGAGCCAAAAGCTGACGAACCCAAAAAGGAAGAGCCAAAGCCCGAAGAGCCAAAGCCCGAAGAGCCGAAGGCCGAAGAGCCAAAGAAAGAAGAGCCCAAACCAGAAGAGCCGAAGAAGGAAGAGCCGAAGCCAGAAGAACCCAAGTCTGAAGAGCCGAAGAAAGAAGAACCCAAGGCCGACGAGCCGAAAAAGGAAGAGCCGAAAGCCGACGAGCCAAAGCCCGACGAGCCCAAGAAAGATGAACCGAAAAAAGAAGAACCCAAGCTATAAAGCTCGGCAAAAATAAAGCCAGACGATGGCGAAGCGAAAATCCCTAACCAGGATTTCGCTTCGCCTTTTTTCGTTTTGTCACTTTGCCAATTGCCCTTTTCACTTCCTTCGCCGCGATTTGCTTTGCAACTCCGCCAGCCTTTGCCCCCTTACTTCTTCTTTTCAGCTTCCCTCCCTTACCTGATTCTCCCTTTTCTGTTGCCGCGACCTTCGGATTTCCACGAACTCGCTTCTTACCCCCTTTTCGCTCTCTTGCCGAAACCGCCACGGCAATCGACTTCTCCATCCAGCTCTTCAGCTTCGAGGGGTTATCTAAAATTTTGTCCGGCAACTCGTAGTAGTCCATTGTGAAGCGTTCGTCGCCAAATGGCGCAAAGGGAGGCGATTGCACAGCTAAATAGTCACCCCGATTCGAATCATCCGTCTTGAAATAGACCGTGTCGTCTCCCAGCAGTGCGAAAAAATATCCCCGCGCATAAAATCCCGCACCGCCAAACATCCGCTTTACCGTCACCGGCTCCACCAGCGACATCTGCTCGCGAACATACTCCAGAGTCCCCAAATCAAGAGGCATTTCACAAACTCCCGCCTTCATTTTGATGCGCCCACTTTCTAAGTCGTGCTTCGCGCATCAGCTCCTGTCAAGAGCGCTTCCCGGCGCTCGCGCATCGATTCTTTCGCGATCTTCCGATCGCCGTTTGTGAACTCGCCGCTGGGGTCTATAATGACTTTCGTGATGGAGAACTGAGAAGCGTGCGCAGCGCGTTTCAAAAGCCCATTCGCCACGTCTTTCCCTCACCTCTGTGTGAGAACACCTCCGTGTTATCGGTACGCCCCAAAGTGGCTGAGCTCGTCTTTCAGTTATATGGAAGATCACTTCACCCCGAACTTTTCGATACCTTCAAATCGGTAACGATTCAGCGCGGAGGTTACTGGGCCAAAGTCGACATCACCTCCGCCGGCCACGTCGTCACCTGGCGCTACGAGGGAATGCTTCTCACCGAAGTCGCCACCAGCGCTTCCAACCCGCTCCCGCAAAAGCGCCGTCTGCTCTCCGCCAAACTCAAAGGCCAGCGCAGCGATAAAGTTGAGTGCCGCGGCGGCATTAATTACCGCACTACCTTTGAACTCGAAACCGTCTCGCCTGAACTCTTCTACGCACTTCAGCTCGAGCTCTCCCGCGAAGAAAATCGCAACGGTCTCTGGCACACCTTCGAATCTTCCGGCCGAGTCACCCTCGGCGCCCTCAGCTACATCCACACCGAAACCCGCGCCCGCTCCTTCACCGTCCAAGCCTTCCACACCTTTCCCGACGACTACGCCGTAGTAAAAACCCAATCCGTCTTCGAACTACCTTAAGCGCGACGACACTTCTAGGAACGGGTACCCCAGGTTGGTCGTGCTCGACAACCTGGGCCGCGAAGCGGCAAGAAGCACCCGCAAACGCTTGAAGGCGCAAGTAACTCCGCCAACAGTTAACGCCCCGCCGAACTTTCAAGCAGCGCCTCAACCGCCCAAGCAGTCGTCGAAACCCGATGCGCATAGCTAACCCCACCACTAGGGCGCGTCGTTTCCTCCCAGCTCCCCTCCTCCAGCTGCCAGAGCACCAGCTGCCGCTTCCCCTTCTCAACAAGCTCCTGATGCTTCGCCGACTCCTCATCGCGCGATAACGCAATCACCGCCAGCGCCGTATCAAACACCTCCGGCGGTGAACTCGCATGGGGTCCAAATCCGCCCCTCTCATGCGCCGACTCAAGCACCATCTTTCTCGCCATCGCCCGCGCTGATTTAGTCTCTTCCTCTCGCCCCAGCGAAATCAAAAGCGAAGCCCCTTCCAGCGTATTCCTCGGCTTAAAACTTTTCAGCCAAAGATTCGCCCGCTTCGTCGCCTCTCGAAACGAGTCTCCCTGAGACTCAAAAACATCCCGCGCCATCCCCGTCAGCAAAATCGGCCCCAACGTGATCGGCGAAGCCAATCCATCCGTGCTGGCCACATCGAGCTTCCCATCCGCTGCCTGCCGCTTAGCAAGTTGTTTTGCCAATTGCGAAAGCGCCTCACGAAACCGGTCTGGAAATTGTTTCTGCGCAGCCCATGCCGAACCGCCAAATTGTAGCTCCGCTAATGCCTGATCACTCGCTTGCGGGTCACCATGATTCTCTCCCCACTTCGCAGGGCGCACCAGCCAATCGAGCGAATTCGCCAGCACCTCGTCACTTTTCAGTTTCCCCTTCCCCCGCGCCAAAAGCAGCGCCCGCACCGCGCTGCCTTGATGATGACATGAGGCACACCGATGCTCGACCTGCCACTTCGGCGTTTCCATTGCGAGATACGCAATTCCGTTGTCAATACTCTTCTCTATTGCTTCGTTGTCAGCCGCAGCACTCGACTGCCCGTTCGCCAGACTCGCCAACCCGCAATTCGCTAAAACAAATACGCCACAGGCGAACACCCATTTTGCTCTGATCGTGGTTCGCGTACTTCTTAGACACATATTGCGCAAATCTCCAACAACTCAAAGCCAAAGCCAGGAGAATCGATCTGTCACCAAATTGTAGCAGGGACGCAAAACCAAGTGCGCCATGCTTGGCCTCCCGCGCGTCGTCCATTGGTACAACCTCTCGCCCCATATCCTCGGCTGCTTTGCAATCTTCTTCATCAGCGTCTTTCTCTGGCGCACCTTCTTCGGCGCCCGCAAAAACGAAGAACAAGAAGACTGATCACCCAAACATTCCCCATTCGCATCCATTCGCGGTACTTCGTATTCACCGCCAATAATCGCGAAAATACGCAAATAAATACAAACACGCGAAAATCTTCACCAATCCGCGGTCCGTTTCCATTCGGCTGACGTCTTCCATAATAGGCGACCCCCAATGGCGACGAATCGATGCTATCCAATCCCGCAAATCTGCAAATCGAGTCCTATCGCGGCTACCTTTGGGCCCTCGCGCACGCCCAGCTCAACCATCGCTACCAAGGACGACTAGTGCTTTGTCACAGTTAGATTTTGGAGTTGATCCGAGCCGTGTTTAGAAAACAAAACAGACTGAATTAGTCTTGCAAAATAGTCTGTTTCGCCGTTTTGTTTTCGGAACACAGCCACACATCCATCCCCAATTCAAGTTGTGACAGAGCACTA
>JBKJSI010000840.1:0-5598 GCA_046595915.1 Pirellulaceae bacterium | reverse complement strand
CGCCCCATGATTACCCGACGAATGCGTCACCACCCCCCGCGCCGCTTGCTCCGCCGTAAGCGAAAAGACCGCATTACAAGCCCCCCGCGCTTTAAAAGCCCCCACCTTCTGAAAATTCTCACACTTAAAAAACACCTCACACCCAACTTGGCGATTCAGAAAATCACTCTTCATCACCGGCGTGCGATGGATGTGGGGTCGGATTCGCTCGTGAGCGGCTTGAATATCCGCGAAAGTGACAACAGACATAGTGACCGAATTGCTCCTGTTTTCTATCCGTGTGGACCCGTGTTCATCCGTGGTTCTTGTATTTCCTTCGTCCTTTGTGGTGAAAAGCATTCTGTACCAGTGTTTTGTTGATCCGTGGCTTAATCTACATCGCCCGCATGCAAACCGCAGTAACTCTCATACCGCCGAACATCAATCTGGTTATCCGCAACAGCGCCCTTCACGGCGCACTCCAGTTCATGCGTATGCGAACAGTTCGGATACTTGCAGCCGTTGATGTAAGGCCGAATCTCGCGATAGTACCCCGCGACCTCTTCGGGAATCACATCCCAAAGCTGAAACTGCCGCACGCCTGGTGTATCGACCACAAAGCCGCCAAACGAAAGCGGAATCAACGACGCCGAAGTCGTTGTATGCTTGCCCTTCTGATTTTCTTCGCTCACTTCACCAACCGAGAGCCCGAGGTTCGGCTCGATCATATTCAGAATCGAAGATTTTCCGACGCCGCTCTGCCCCGCAACCACGCTCTGCCGCCCGCGCAAAAACTCGCGCAGCGCTACAATTCCCCAGCCCTTCGCCGCCGAGACGAGCACCACCGGATAACCGAGTTGCCCATAGACACCCACCAGCGGCTGCAAATCGGCTGGATCAATCAAGTCAACTTTGTTAATGCAAATCAGCGGCTCAATGCCATGTTTCTCGGCGGTCACTAGCAACCGATCGATCAAGTTCGGCTTTAGTCGCGGTTCGGCGGCACTGGAAACAATCAGCACCCGCTCGACGTTGCTGACCATAATATGCCGACGATTCTTACTCGTTCGGCAAATCACGCTCGTCCGTGGCTCGACGCGTTCGATCGCCGCTTCATTTCCGCCGCCAGGCGTGATCTTCACCCGATCGCCTGTCGCCACCACGTGTCGCAGCTCGGTACTCATACTCTTGAGCACGCCGCGAACCGAACAATGATATTCGCGACCATCTTCAGCCAGCACCCGGCTAGCCAAACCATGCACACTGAGAACCACCCCGCTGACCGTACTCGCGGAAGCAACATCGCGCAGCACATCAAAGCCCGCAGCTTCCGAAGCGGTCTCATCACCCAGCACCGTGCGCTTGCGAGTCAAGTCGCCCTTGCCCGACATCCGCTCGCGAGCCGATTCATCCTGCATGCCCGCGTCGCCCGATTGGTAGCGGCGCGTCCAATCGGCCCGGTGACGCTCGTCATGGTTCTTGCGAAACTCGGTGCGAATTTTTCGACGATTTTTGGACACGGCAGGCCTAAGGGCGCGGCTTCGGTTCAGCAGGACGACTCTTCGCGACAGTTAGTTCCTCGACAGGCGCGGGCCGACCACCCTCCGCCTGCGCGGCGGGACCGAGCAAATTGGCGATGTCCGATTCCTCAATCTCCTCTCGCTCAAGAAGCGCCCGCGTGATCGCTTCCAAGTCTTCTCGCCCTTCGGAGAGCAGCTTGTCCGCCTGTGCCGCGGCATCGTGCAAAATCTTCGCCACCTCCGCGTCGATCACCTCCATCGTGTGCTCACTAAACTGCCGCTGCTGATGAAGTTCTCGACCGAGAAAAGGGTCGGTATCCGATAGCTTGTAAGAAACCGGCCCCAGCTTTTCGCTCATGCCCCACTGAGTCACCATGCGACGAGCAATCGAGGTGGCCCGCTCCAGGTCATTCTCAGCGCCAACGCTGATCTCGTCAAACACTAGCTTCTCCGCCGCACGCCCCGCCAGGAAAACGACGAGCTGCTGCTCTAGTTCCACCTTCGAAATATTGAGCCGATCTTCCATCGGCAGCATCTGCGTCACGCCGAGCGCCCGACCGCGCGGCACAATAGTCACCTTGGAAACGCGATGCGCATGCGGCAACCGCCAAGCAGCGAGGGCGTGCCCCGATTCATGATAGGCCGTGCGTTTCTTCTCCTCCGGCGACATCACTTCTTCGCGAAGTGATCCCATCACCACCTTATCGAAGGCATAATCAAAATCGACGCTCATGACGGTCGTCTGATCTTTACGAGCCGCCCAAAGAGCCGCTTCATTGACCAAGTTCCGCAGGTCCGCGCCAGTCATGCCGACCGTCCGCGCCGCGATCTTATCGAGATTCACATCCGCATTGAGCGGCACATCGCGAACATGCACTTTCAAAATCTCAAGCCGCCCCTTTTTCGTGGGGCGTCCAACCTGAACATGCCGATCAAAGCGACCCGGTCGTAAAAGAGCCGGATCGAGCACATCGGGACGATTCGTCGAAGCAAGCACGATCACCGACTCGATCGGCGAGAAACCATCCATCTCGCTAAGAATCTGGTTGAGCGTCTGCTCGCGCTCATCATGTCCGCCGCCGAGTCCCGTACCGCGCTGCCGACCGACCGCATCGATCTCATCAATAAAAATAATCGCAGGCGCAACCGCCTTCGCCTGCTGAAATAAATCGCGCACGCGGCTGGCGCCCACGCCGACAAAGAGCTGAATAAACTCCGAGCCGTTCACCGAGAAGAAGGGTGCGCCCGCTTCGCCGGCCACCGCCCGAGCAAGCAACGTTTTCCCCGTTCCCGGCGGACCATTCAGAAGTACGCCCTTCGGCACGCGCCCACCGAGCTTGCGGAACTTGTCCGGCGCTTTGAGAAAGTCGACTATCTCTTGCAGGTCAGCTTTAACTCCTTCAAGTCCCGCGACATCGGCAAACGTAATTGGTGTTTGCTTTCCTTCATACTTTCGCGCGGTGCTGCGCGTAAAATTCCCCATGATGCCGCCAGCGCCAAGCGGATCGCGATTGCGCCGCGCCGTGAAGTACATTCCTGCGAGAACTGCGGCGAGTAGCATGAACGAAAAAAAGTAAAAAACCGCCATCGGGCTTTGCGTGGGCTGATCTTCCCAAACAATCTTCGCTTCACCGCGTTTGGCGCGTTCCTCATTCAGTCGATTGACGGTCTTCTTGAGCTCGCCATGTGCGTCGTTACTCACGCCAAGAACGACCCGATAGAATTTTTTGAGCACCCTTGGTTTGCCATTCTCCTGCGGCGCGTCGACGCGTTCGCCCTTGGAGTTGATAAACTTCGGCGCCGGCGGAGGAACCTTGAAAACCCCCCGCGCCACCGTATCTTGAATCGTCACCGACTCGATATTTTGCTTGAGGAGCTGTTCCTCAAAAAAATCGTAGGTGATCTCCGATTCGTTCCGGTTCGAGACGAAAAACACCATCGCCAGCGCCGCCAACAGGAGGCTAACCAGGGCCATGGCGGGCCAATTGAGCTGGAACTTCGACCCCTCTTCATTGGAATCGGGTTTCTTCTTGCCGCTTTCGGTCATTATGCCATCATCATAAGTGCGTAGTGGGGCCAATGACTACGAAGTCGGGCCGACCTGGCTATTCTACCGGATTTGGCCATTTCGGCGACGCGCCAACCGAGCCAAAACCCAACCCGCAGCGGGGAGTTCTTCGTGACCCAAACAGAGCCGCCAAATGAGCCGCCAGTAGAGCCGGCTGTAGCCCTCGCTGCCCCCCGCAAGCATGGCGCGGTCGCCGTCATCCGCCGAGACGAAAAATGGCTAGTAATCCGCCGCTCCGCAACCGTCCGCGCCCCACGTAAACTCTGCTTCCCCGGCGGAACCATCGAGCCCGGCGAAGCCGAAATCGACGCAGTCACCAGGGAGCTCCGCGAAGAACTCGGCATCGAAATCAAACCGATCAAATGCATCTGGCGAAGCATCACCAGCTGGGGCGTCGCCCTCACCTGGTGGTCCGCCGAGCTAGCACCCGATGTCGAGCCAATCCCCAACTTAGCCGAAGTCGAAGAAGTCCTCTGGCTGGACACTTCCGCGGCGCTAGAGCATGAGGACTTGCTCGAAAGCGCCAAGGAGTTTTTCGAGGCGCATTTGCGCGGGGAGGTTTTTCCCTGAGGTGAGAAGTGAATGCAGCCAGCGATTGGCAAATCTCACGCGAAGGCAACCAAGCAGGAGAATTCAGTTCGGCGACCATAGGGTGGCCTACCTCGATTTCGAGGTCATGACAGCAACGAAGTTGGGGCACTCAAGCTCACTCTCCCGCCATTTCCGCTGCCCTCGCTTAAATGCCGGCAACAAATAGATGATCGCAGTCATCGCCACGAGCGCCGCGGTAGGCGGCGCAAATCCAACCAGCCACCAGCGCCATGCATCCTTCACCGAAGACACGGCGCTGACCAGCCCAAAGAATCCGCTGATGACTACCGCAAAAACCGCCCCCACCAGCGCGTAGTTGAATAGACCGATCAAAAACGCCTCAGCCCCAGTCGCCCGCTTCCGAAAACTCGCGCCAATAGCATCACGAGGAAACTCCGCCCGAAATAACTCCAGCCCATAACTCCCCGGCGCGATTTCGCAACAACTCCCCATCTGCGAATACTTCCGCAACTTCGAATCATCGCGATGAAACCCATACTCCGCCCCAGTGAAATAAAGCTTCCCACTCGCCACAGAAAACGCCTCAATCCGAATCGGATCCTTCAGCAATCCAACCAAGCCGTCCGGCGGCGCCTCATCCACATAAACATGCAGCAAATAACCCCCATCCCCATCCGTAGAAATCCAAACCAGCCGCCCCTGCTTCTCCAGCTTGGGAAAAAGATCACCCGGATGCTCGCACCCATCGACTTCATCAGGCAACGAAGCCGGATCAAAAAGCAAAACCGAAGCCGCATCCGTCCCAGCAGTGAGAATATGTTTCATCGCGACCAATAATAAACCTTGCCGAGGCAAAAAGCATCCATTGTGCCCCGTAAAAGCGGGTAGCGGGTAGCCTCGGTTGGTTGTACTCAACAATCGAGGCGGCGCAACCGCAACCCGTCGTACCAAAAACAAAAAATCCGTCCCCTCTCCCCATTGGCACTCGAATGGGGAGAGGGCCAGGGTGAGGGGAAATGTCGGTTAGCCGCGACGCAACCGCGGAGCGCTTTGCCGCCCTCCGTAGACGCGCCGCGAATCATTCGTCCATCGCCCCACCAACAACCCCGCGCCATCTTGCATTCAACCTCCAAAGTCCCAACGGGACGACTTCATAATAGCCAGCGGGTGATGCGTACTCGCGCAACCCTAAAGGAACACGGCCCCACGCGCAAGAGCCCTGAAGAGGCGATACATTGCTCAATCCAATCGCCACTCAAAAACCCGCCCCTCCTCATTAACAAGCTTTGTTGCCGTCGACGTTACCCAAGCGGCGCGCAGTGTGCCTTCAAAGGGGATTTTGGCTACCAACGTTGGTTGTTCATTCACCATGACAATCGCCGCGCCCTCCGCGCAGGGAAGCACAATCAACTGGCCATCTCGCGACAAGCTCAGTGGCGTTACCCAGCCGCGCGGGTCATCACTTCTTGCATTTGGGCG
>JBKJSI010000069.1:0-2778 GCA_046595915.1 Pirellulaceae bacterium | reverse complement strand
AGGCAAGATTGCATGCTCGAGGCGTAACTGCTCCCGCCACAAAGTTCGGCGGCAAACTTGGCGCCGCTCTTGGCCTCCACGACCACGCGGCAACCAATGCCACGGCGATTGGCGGAGCGACCGCGAAACTCACACTTGAGCCAGCCGCCGCGCTGCGAGTCATTCTTCAATAGCTCAGTAGGCGAGTTCTGGTGGATCATCAAAACGTCCAAGTCGCCATCATCATCGATATCCGCCGTCGCAATTCCTCGCCCTACGTAACGCTTTAGAAAATAGTCGCCTGCTTTCGATAGGATCTCGGTCCAGACATCATCTTTTGCGTAGGTAAAAAGCTGCGGGCGCATCGTATAGAGTTGTTCGCCGATTTGGCTATCAACGTGACCGTTGGCGACCAACAATTCCATATCGCCGTTTTGATCAAAATCTTGCATCACCGAACCAAAGCCGAGAAAGCCCAGCGCTGGCTCATGCAATTGGGTAAATCCGGTGATATCCTCAAAACCCTTTTTGCCGCCGAGGTTTCGATAGAGCGTGTTGGAGTCTGCATAAAAGTGGGTGGAGTAAAAGTCCTGCCAGCCGTCGCGGTCGAAATCGCCGAAGGCCAATCCCATGCTGGCTTGTCGCACACCATTGCGATTCACCGCGCAGCCTTTTCTCTGCGCGAGTTCACGAAATTGAGCCTTCCCGTCATTCTCGAAGTAAAAATTCTCCGTGGTGTCGTTGGCCACGTAGATGTCGGGATCGCCATCTTGATCGAAATCGGAAACGACGACGCCGAGCGCCTTATTGCCCGGCCCAAACAAGCCGCGTTGTTTTGCCTCGGCCTTGAAGGTTCCCTCGCCTTGATTGAAAAAACACTCGTCGGGCCATGGCTGAACATCTTTGGGATGACAGGTTCGCTTGCGGCCTGTCGTGTCGCGACAAATGACTGGATTCATCACATCGTAAATGCAGTAGTTGCAACAATAGAGATCGAGATCGCCGTCGAGATCAAGATCGGCGAAGGCGGAAGAACTACTCCATCGCTCATCGCCGACGCCCGCTTCTTGCGTGACATCCAGGAAGGTTCCGTCCCCCATATTGCGCCAAAGCGTATTGCGGCCGACGTTGGTCACGTAGATGTCGTCAAAGCCATCATCGTTGTAATCACCAACACAAACGCCTTGCCCATACCGAAATTCCTCAATTCGCGCAGCCGTGGTTCCATTCGCGAATCGACCTCCTGCGACTTGGCGAAAGAGGGCGTCGCTTGGCTGATTTTCATCAGCGGGCTTGGTTGGGTCGCTGCCTTGGGAAAAATAGGCATCGGGCCTGCCATCGGCATCAAGGTCTAGCCAGCCACCGCCGCCACCGGTTGATTCCACCATCAGGACGTCGCCTTTGGCGCCGTTGGTATATGTAAAGTCGAGACCTGATTTCGCAGCGATCGAGGTAAAGCGAAGATTCGCTCCCAAGGCCCCTGACTTATTTGGCTTTGAGGCTTCTTCCCGCTCCGCTTCCGTAAGGAGCGAAGGTTGTTGTTTAGGAGGCTCTGATCCGCAGCCCATGGCAACCACTAGTGCCAGAAACTGCGCGCTGACATCGATTCTGGGTAGGCGATTCATCGTGTTTGCTTTCGCTGGCTTGATCCGCAAGGCAAGGCGTTGGATCGGCGCGTAAAAAAACCGGCCAGCATAATTTACGCTGGCCGGTTCGGAAAGTTCTAAGCCGTTTGTCCAAATGGACTACTGTGGCTCCTGGAACGTTTCGCCGTTGGCGCGAGTTGAAATCGCATAGCGAACGACGTGATCAAGCGACTGCGGATAGAAGCGAACGCTACCATCGAGCTTTGCCGCTTGGGCTCCGCCGGGATGGTTGCTGCTCCAGCCGTGGCAACGAGGATCGGAGAGATGATCCCCGTACCAAGCTGCAGTACGATTGTTAATCGGGTTGCGCATGTTGCCGATCGCCGAGAGAGGACTCATCCAGGCCGTGTCGCCTAGGGCGGTACGAACGAGTTGAGGAGGACGACCGGAACCACCGCCAGCGCCAATGTTGAAGCCCTGCCAGTGCATGTCTTCATACGCGAGAATCGTATTCGACGTGCCATCGAGTGCATCGTCCATACGAATCGTGCCGCGATATTGGAACATACCTTGGAGACGTGGTTGATCGACGTCCCATTGGCCATTCACCCACGGAGTCTCGAGCTGGGTCGAGCCACCACGGATGAAGTAACGGGTGCCGGCTGGATTGGCAAACTCAGGAAGCTGACCGCAATCGCGCCAGCCACCCCAGTGATGCCCCATGTTGCCGACATAGTCGGTACCAGCGGCTTGGCCGTAGCCACCCATGCAGTTACCGCAAGCATAGCCTTCGCTCTGCTCTAGGCGATTGTTGGGCTGGTTGTTCGACGGGCAGATGAACGCTGGAATGACCGTCTGGCGTAGAACGCGATTGTTGGGCGCCCAGTTTCCGCCAGGGGTGATCTTGTCGACCTGATCATAGAGCGGCTGCTGCTCAATGAACGGCAGCATGGAGAACATCCAGCTGAACGCCTGATTGGTGCGGACGGTGATGCCGTTCGCATTGGGGTCAGGCCACGTTGGATCCCAGTTAAATGGCAACGTTTTGTACGTGCTCTGGTAGTTGTGGCAGGCGAGCGCAATTTGCTTCAAATTGTTGCCGCAAGACATTCTGCGGGCCGCTTCGCGAGCAGCCTGAACGGCTGGTAGCAACAATGCAACCAGCACGCCAATGATGGCGATGACCACGAGCAACTCAACGAGTGTGAAGCCG
>JBKJSI010000767.1:0-10988 GCA_046595915.1 Pirellulaceae bacterium | reverse complement strand
GAAAGACACTCGCGCTAGCCTCCTGTCTTGCCAGGATTACCTAAAGTGCGCGCTGGCCCTGCCCTCGGATGGTTCTTCATTTAGCGGCGGTCTTTTCAGTGGAACAGCCGAGTACGTCAGCGAAAGTCCCCACGACATCTTGCTGAGGGTCGACAAGCCAGGGCCGGGCGTTGCCGCCATTGGCGCCTTCAATTGCGGTGGCCCGATGATGGTCGCGATGAGCTTCTACCTTTACGGCGATCAGGCGGCGGAAACGGTCGCGCGTGAGAAACCGCTTTGGGACGCGTGGTTTCAAAAACATTTTCCGGCGCCGGCAGAGGCAAGCACAAGCGAGTGAGCCTTCGGTTCGTTAACGGCTTCGCTCGACTTGCACACAAACATGTCGCTGTCACGCCTACGCCTGAATGGAGAAGGCCCTTCAACTCGAGGGCCTACGTTATTGGTGGTGATGGGAATGTGCTGCAGAGTTTTCGGCGCCGGGGTTGAGCGATGAATCAACAGGGGGCTTGCTGCGGGCGACGAAGCCGTTGGCGATGAAGGCTTCGCTGTCGTCGAGGACCAAATTGATTACTGGCTCGATTCGATCGGTGATTACTACTTGATTTACTTTGGCTGGCGTGGCTTTGCCTTTGCGCCAAACCAAAATGATGTCGCCTGGCCCCAGCTTTCCCGCCGCGACATTTTTTGAGCTGGTCATGCAAAGCGGTTGCTGCGGAGTCGTTAGCAGCGTGCCTTCGGTGGTGTGGATTTCGAGCAACCGATTGTGTGTCCGAAAGATCGAACTGACGGGAATCTTGGTCACCTCACCGGTCCGCAAAATGGCGATGATGGAGTCGCCGACTTTGATTTGCTCGACCGCTCGCAAACCCTTGGCCGTTTCGATCATCGTGCCCCAGGGAAAGCAGCCGGGATGACACGGCTCCATTGGGCGTTCAACTACAAAATTCGCCTCTGGAAACCATCGACGCATGGTCGACAATTCAGCTTCTTTAACGATGGCTGGATTGTAGGCAACCCGCTGAATCGCCTCGTCGCCAAGCCAGGCTCGAAGGATCGAAACGCCCGCCAAATCGCCCGGCGGCGATGTTCCTGAATGCCGGGCCAGGTAATCGGCGGCCCTGGTCGCTTCTATGTAATACTTCGTTTGAAACTCACGCAGCTTCGCCTTCCGCTGACGGACGACGTTGACTTCGTATCCCAGGAAGCAACAACAGACGGTAACGACGATCAAAAGCGTTCGGAGGCTGAAACTGCGCCAAGAAGTGCGTAACGTGGCCATTTTGGGGAACTCGCTAAACCAACAAAAGGAGTCTGGCGAGAATATAGATCATGGAGAGACGTGGTTTATTCCTTTTTCGTTGGCGCGGGCTCCGAGGCAGGGCGTTCGGCAAGGAAATTCGTTTCGTCTGATCCTAGGGCAGGATTCACTTGAAGCGGCATGTCGACGGAGTTGCTATGTCCGGCGTCGTCGGTGATGGTCAGCCGAACGAATCCCGTGAATTCCTCCAGTGCGGAAAAGTGAAAGCCACTCCAATAGCCATTCTCAACTGGCAGTCCTTCAGGGACTTCAACTGGCATTTTCAGTTCGAGAGCCGTCTCGGACTTGCCTTTTGGATGTAAGGTAAGCACACAATTGACCTTCTTTGTCGTTTCGAATCCAAGCAGGTGGAAGCGAACAAAAACACCTTCGCCGATATCATATCGTCCTGAGGCGCGTACGGCCGGTGTGCCGCCGATCCCCCGTGCAAAGTCGACGTCAGCAATGTATGCGCCTTTAGGTTTCTGAATCGTTACCGGAAACTCCGATTTAATTTGCTTGTCCGCAATCTTGTCACGCATGGAGATCACAAATTTTAGCTTACCTCCTTCGTGGTCCGCGGGAATCGAGGTAGGAATAGTGAACCAATATCTCCCTTTGCCAAGGTATCGTTTTAGTCCCAAGTCCTGATTGCCCAGTATGTTAATCAGATCATTGTTTTCATTGCGCAACTCGGTCTGGGTATGAAGCTCGACTTCTCCCTTTTCGCTCGTCTTCAATCCGCGTATGTCGATGACAAAACAAAGGTTCGCGCCAGGAGCCGCCACTGCGGCTTTTTTCGGCCCATACGGTCCATGCCGCAATTCAATCTTCATCGAAAGCGGCTCATCCGCCGCTACGACAAAAGCAAATGCAAACATACAAATCTGCGTGAGCAACATTAAGTGAAGAAGTCTGCGAAAGTTCATCTTTCAGCCCTCCTGATTGGCTTTTCGATTCAATTTTGCTGTGCATCGCTAGCACGCCGAGCGATGTCCATTGTCGCAGCGAACCAGTAATGGGGGCAAGATCAATAGGTGCGCGCGGCGACACATCGACACATGGAATGTTGCAATCCCCTGTTTTAGGCTGGTATATTGCATCTCAAAGGCGTTTCAGGGCGCCTCCTGTCCGCGGGAAGGACTGGGTCAATCTGAGCATTGGTTTTCGGCAAATCATGGTTCTGGCGAACCTCCTTTTGCCCGTCGTTAGCGGACCACGGGCGCAACCAAAGGAGGCTCGGGATGCCTATCCGATTTCTGCCTGTCCGTCCCAGTCTCGATCAACTTCGCATTCAAGCGAAGGAACTTCTGAAGCTACTTCGCGACGAGGATCGCGAGGCGCTTGCTGAGATTGAGCAGCTTGAAGATCCGACGATTGAACTGTCGGAACTCAAACTCAGCGGCGCGCAGCATTTGCTGGCGCGACTCTATGGGGCGCCCACTTGGGCTCGTCTTGTGCTCGCCTGCGATTTGATCGATGCGATTTGTCGCGATGACATTGGCGCTCTGCGTGAGTTGGTGGTAAAGAATCCGCATCTCTTGCATGAAAATGCAGGCATCCGGAACAACAACTGGGGACCGCCGATGAGTTACGCGGCCAATTTGGGCCGTGATGCAATGATCAAGATGCTGCATGAGATGGGGGCGAAAGATCATGAGCACGCCATTGGCCGAGCGGTTCTTCAAAGCAAGATTGCTACGGCGCGAATGCTGTACGAACTGAATGGCTCGCCGCCTGTTCCTGAGGGTGCGCTCGGTGGGCCGGCTTATACGCTCAGTTCCTCTGGCACGGCGGTGATGCTGGAATTCGGCGCCAAGGTGATTGATGCATGGGGCAATCGGCTTGCGCCGGTCGATGTTGTGCTGGAGACGGATAGCCGTAAGCCGGGCGAGAAGCATGCCATCCTGGAGATGTATGTACGAAATGGATTGGCGTTGCCCGATACGCCGACCATGGCTCTTCATCGCGGGCGCATCGATCTTCTAGAAGAGCATCTGCGGCGCGATCCGAAGATTTTGGAGCGTCAATTCTCTTTTGAAGAGATTTACCCGCCCGAAATGGGATGCCATGACGAAGTTCTGGCGACCCATGGCACACCGTTGGTGGGAGCGACGCTCCTGCATATGTGCGCCGATTACGATGAGTACGAGATTGCCCTTTGGCTTTTAGAGCGCGGCATGAATGTCGACACGAAAGCTGCAATCGACCAAGATGGCTTTGGCGGCCACACTCCGCTCTTTTCGACCGTCGTTTCGCAAGTCAATTTTTTGCCGAACTACCAGAAACGGCCGGACGAGGCTCGGTTTACGGTCCTCTTTTTGAAACATGGGGCCAGTCCCAATGCCGTCGCTTCGTTGCGGAAGCAGCTTCATCCGGGGTATGGGCCTGATTTTTTGCATGAATATTGGGATGTGACGCCGCTTGCTTGGGGGCAGCAGTTTCATAATCCGATTTTTGTGAGCCGCGAAGCGATGCGGCTTATCGAGGCGGCGGGCGGAACTGCGCTTTGACCTACTATCGAAATCAGCATTTTTCGCGTCCCCCTTCGACGAAATCGGCGCAAAAATACGCGAATCGCACAGAAAAAGAGTCTTTTGACGCTACTGGTGTGTTTTAACTCTCAGACCTGTGTAACGATTCGCAGCAGCCAAGATTATTTTCCTAGTTGAACTGCCAATGGGGCCTGCTAAACTCGTTACGGGTAAACCGCGAGCACCGTTGCCGCTCGCGGTCCAGCCCAGGTCCATCTGCGTTTCATCCTCACTGGAAGTGGAATAGCGCATGCTTCGACATTTTTTCGCCGCGATTGTTTGTATTGGACTACTCGGCTCATCGGCCTCTCTAGCACAAGAGATGACACGGGAGTTGCTAGACAAAATCAAAGCGGCCGCAGTCTATATCCAAATAAAAGTCCCGGGTGGTCTCGGCATGGGGTCGGGTTGGATCATTGAAAAAGACGCCAAGGGGATTCTGGTCGCCACCAACCGACATGTCATCACCGATGACGAAGGCAGAAAATATGAAGACATCGATTGCTTCTTCTTCGCGGGCACCGACAAGGAAAAGACAGTCAAAGGCAAGGTCATCGTTGTCGACCCAGATGAAGATGTAGCGGTTCTTCGAGTAGAAGATCCAACATTGCCCGACCCGATGCCCATCATTCCAGATGTCAATTCACTCTTCGAGACTCAAAAGTGTTATACGGTTGGGTTTCCAGAGGGCGTGCAACTCTCGTTCGGCAAAAGAGCGCCGGCCGTCACCATCACGGAAACAACAATCAGCGGCATGCGACGCCTGGATGACAATCGCTTGATTCGTATTACGGTCAATGGCGCCGTGGCACATGGAAATTCCGGCGGAATGACCGTGAACGCCAAAGGAGAGGTGATCGGAGTAGTTGTGGCAATGTTAACAGCCGCGAACAACATCGCTTTTATTATACCGGTGTCCCAAGTGACTTCGTTATTTAATGGGAAACCGTCGCAGGTCATTGGAATCCCAACGGCTTCACTTGATTCCACCAAATTGACGGTCGACTTTTACGTCAATTGTTTCGATCCAAAGGGCGGCGTGTCGCAACTTGAGTTCCATCATGGTCCGGCCTCAGCGATTCAAGGAATGTCCCCCGATCAAGTTGCAATGGCGAGGGCGCCCATCAATGGGATGACAGCGCCAATTCAAATGAAATATGACAAAACCCGCGCGCAGGGCGCCTGCAGGGTCACCTTCAATGCGGCGGAGGTGATGAACCAGGATGTGGTGATCCAAGTCACCACTTATCGTAGCGACGGGGTAAAAATAACTACCTCGCCTGTCTCAGTGCGAATCGATTCAAAGAAGCAGTTCTCGTTTTCACCAGGCCACAAAGAAGCAGTTGCGATGGCGTCTTCGGGCGGCGTCAAAGGCATTACCAGCGACACGAAGCCAATCAAAATGAGCGGCCCGGTGACCGATATGATCGCCGCCGGCTCAGGAAGATATCTGATTGTTCGTTCGCGAGGTGATGTTGCGATCGTCGATCTGACGAAGCGCGAAAGAGTGAAATCGCTGAACGTCGCAGATGAATCGTTGATCGCGGGCGGCGCCAATTGCTTTGTGATTTACAACAGCTTTACCCATAAGTTTGAGAAGTGGTCGCTGGAGTCGATGAGCAAGGTGCTCGAAGTCGCCCCTCCCAGGGATCTCAAACCAATCGAAATGGCCTTGGGACATTCCTCCAATGGGCCACTATTTGTTTACGACATTCCCAAAATCGCCACGAGCGCAGGTATTGCGAAACTCTCTTGCGCATTCCTTGATCTGGAAGCCTTCAAGGGCAAAATCGATGTCTTCTTTGAAGGCCCTCTGCCGCAGACGCAAGGGGGCGGCGATGGATTAGGCGCGCTGGTTTCCGCGGAAATTCGCGCCGCCGGAAATGGCTCGCTCTTTACTATGTGGCGCCCCAGGACGATTCCGCAGGGCATGGCGGTGTTTCGCAATAAGCGTGTCAAAGGCGGCAAACTGGCTATCGACTCGGAAGAAGACACGGGGCTTTACGTGGTGCCATCGACGGATGGTGAAACCATTTGCACATTGCTCGGCGCCAAAAGCAACGATCTCAAACGCGACAAAATGAGCGGGATCTTTTTACCTTGCACCGATGTCGACCATATTCTCTCCTTCAGCCCGAAAGGATTTGACCTTCGCAGCACTTCCAGCGGCTCGACGGTGAAGTCATTTGAACCCATTTTTCCGGAGCTTGGTAAGACGAACGTCGAGAAAGGCGCGATCGAGTTCTTCTTAGGTCTCGACAAACGCATCATCTGTTCGCCGCAATACGACATGATGGCGATCTCATTTCCCGGCACCGATACCGTGGCGATCAGCAAGCTCGGACTCAATCTTCCAGCTTCACCAACAACTCCAGTTGCCGGTCCGGCTACCAAGATTACCAACGGCGCGATGCGAACCTGGACCGACGTCACCGGCGCACATCAAACTCGCGCGAAGCTACTTTCGGTATCCACGCTGGAGATTGAGATTTCCCTGGAGAATGGGGGAACAACTCGAAAGATCCCGCTCGACAAACTCAGCGAAGCGGATGTGCGTTACGCCAAAGCCGAAGCTCAAAAAGCGTCTGGAAAATAGAGCGTTTGCCAGACTCGCGTTCAAATAGATCGTAGCTGAACTCGTAAGGGTTCAGCTACGGAAGCGATAAAGTGACTGAAAACACAAACGGGCCAAAACATCAGGCCGTCTGTTAGCGTCGCCTGAAAAACGATCGGCGTTCAAACACCGGCTGACAGTGCACAGCGGGTTCGCAATGTGCTGGAACCGGCTCTGCCCTTCAGTTGGCGGATGCCCCAGTCGCTGGCGCGGCTGCCGGCGCTGGCGTCGTAGCGGCTGCGGGTCCAACGAATGGAAAGAACGACTTCGCTCGTTCCACCGATTGAGGGTCAATTTTTTCGAGCTCGGCGAGGGCTTCCTGAGCTCTCGGCAGCGGGCAAGAGCGCAAAAAATTGATCACCGGAACACGAACCCAAGTCGATTTATCATCGGCCTCCTTGAAGAGTACAACCAGCGACTCTAGAGATTCCCAATCTTCCCAGCGCGCCAAATCAGGAATGATCAGATCGGCAAGCTTGGAATTATTCAGCAAATGCCGCATCGATTTCACGATGAGCTTCTTGTCGATCACGCCGCCTTCGGTGCCATGAAAACGCAGCGCCATAATCGCTGAGTAGATATCGCTGTAAGCGGCCTCCTTATTGGTGAGAAAAAGTTCTTCGACAAGCGGCAGCCCTTCAGCGCCCTTCATGCTGAGATAGCTGGCGATCAACGCATCAAGTGCGCCGCGAGCATGGGGATCAGTCGAACGGACCATTTCTTCAAGAAATGGAATGTCATCCTTCGAACCGCACACGCTCATCATGCAGAGATACAAGCGGCGACGGCTGGCCGGGATGTCCTTGCTTTTGATCCAAGCAATGAGTTGGTCATGGTTCATTTTCTCCTTCATCCCCTGCAGGGCAGAGTAGGGAGCGCGAGCGAATTCATCGTACGAATCGCGCGACAGCATTTCATCTTTGTCTTCCAAGTAGTTTTGGAAGAACGCCAGCCGCTCCGGGCCATCCTTGGGAAGCTTTAGCGACTCTTTGAGATACTTCTGGCCGCGCTCGGTGACCGGAAGCGGTGTTGCCCAATTCACGACCGGCGGCTCGACGCCCCATACCAAAAAAGTCTTGCCGATCTCGCCATTGCCGAAGTAGAGCGCTTCAAATTCTTCGCCGAGCTTCACATGCTGGCTACCGCGCAGAATATCGATGACTTCAAAGCGACCCTTCGGAAGCTCATCCGATTTGGCGTCTGACTTCGGCGGCAATTTCACTAGCTTGACGATGACGGATACATCCATCGTCTCGATCTCTTCCGCAAACGTCTTCGCCGCCGCGGGGCAAAAGGGGCAAACCGTCCCCATGTGTGCCTGAGCCGAATTTGTTGCTAGCCCGGCAGCGAAGCTAAGCGACAAAACGAGACCCAACATCCAAAAGCGCAGAGCCATCATGATCCTCCTGGCGGTCATGCTCGGAAATTTCGATTGATCTCTATATTATGCGCGATCCCAGCGGGCGGGGTCGAGTGTCCGCGAAGTTAACGCAAGTCTTTTCGCTAACTACCCTTACGCACTCGCACCAAGTCCCCCCAAACCGCCCTTTCGGCGGACAACCGGCACAAACCCGAGATTCCATTCCATGAAACACCTCACCGAGTACCTCAGCTTCACGACCCCTCACCGAGTTGATTTCATCAATATTACTCTGACCATAGAGAATCTCGTAACCAAAAGCGGCGTCAGCGAAGGCCTCTGTCTTGTCAACGCAATGCACATTACTGCCAGCGTCTTCATCAACGATGACGAGTCGGGCCTCCACGAGGACTACCGCAAGTGGCTCGAAACTCTCGCACCGTTCGATGCCTCACCCCAGCGGTACGCCCACAACCGCACTGGCGAAGATAACGCCGACGCCCACATGAAACGTCAAATCATGGGGCGTGAAGTGGTGATTGCGATCACCAAGGGCAAACTTGATTTCGGCCCTTGGGAACAAATCTTTTACGGCGAGTTCGACGGCCGCAGAGCGAAGCGCGTTCTCGTCAAAGTCATCGGCGAATAGGAACTCGACTACGAACCAGTTGCCGGCCTGCCTCCACTTTGCTCCTCCGAATTCACCTTATCGTCTTCTGCTTTGATCGCGGCTTTCTCGGCATCAGTCAGCGGCTTGTCATTTAATTTCGCCTTCGTATCTCCGCTTCCACAGCCAACGAGCAGACCAACAAATGCCAATACGAACAAATATCGAAAGACCATTTTAATTTCCAGGGTTATAGGTCGCATCCAAAATAAAAAACACGCTCTCTCGAGGCGCCTCCCGAGAAGGCGTGTTCAAAATCATTTCTACTACAGGTCGGTCGAGTTAAACGGCTCGCCGTCATCAATCACACACGCGCGACGCCAATTGCTGGGGTCGACCGTAAAGGAGCCAAATCGAACCGAGCCATCCATAAACGCTGCTTGCAGCCCCGCGGGGTGCGAGCTACCAAACATGCGCCGCCAAACGTTGGAGCCGCCTGGACCGAGAGCAACGGCTTTCTTGTCTGCGACGGGCGCAAAGTGCCAGCGAATGTTGTCTTCATCCCAGCCCGCATTGTTCCAACGCTCATTGTCGCCGCCATCCGCGCCCCAGCGGCTGGGTGGCAAACACTTTTCCGCGAAGATGATCGAGTTCGAGGCGCCGTCCGTAAACGCAGCGAGGATTCGCTTCTTACCAAAGCCGGACCACACAATCGCGCCTTTGCGCCCGCCGGTATCGCCCTCATTCACATTCGCGCGTTCATCGCCTGCGGGAGTAAGGCCATTCGGCGGAGAAGGAATGTCACCAAATCCCTCATGTGCTTCGCCCTGGAAGAAGCCGGCGCAGCCCGCATAGTCATTTCGCGAGAAAAGGGCGGTTCCATAGGTCTCATTCGTCCGCCGGCTGGGGCAATAGAACGATGGAATCACTGCCCGCGCAACCAAATCCTCGTTGGAATTATTCGCAACATTCGGCCAAAACGCAGGCGCGTCAACGCCTAAGTCATAAACGTTTTGCTGCTCCATGAAGGGCAGAATCTTGTAGAAGTGATTCCAACCATTGCGATTCGCCGCGCGGCAGCAAGTCGTTCCACCATAAGCGGGCGGTACTTCAATGTAGTTGTAACCAGCAGCGCTAGTCGCTTGTGGGTCGCCGTCATGTGCCCCTTGAGGCAAGTGCTGGTAGGTGCTCTCAAAGTTCAGCGCGCCCAAAGCCATTTGCTTGAGTTTATTGGAGCACTGCATGCGGCGCGCCGCTTCGCGCGCCGACTGAACTGCGGGTAGCAGCAACGAAACAAGAACGCCAATGATCGCAATGACCACCAGCAGTTCAACCAGAGTAAACGCAGCCCGTCGCGGGGGCCGACTCGAACCAAATCGCCTTAACATCCAAACCTCCCATGCGTGGAATTGAAAAAAGACCAGTGCGGCGAATGGTAGAGAGCGTTTATGAGCATCGCGCAATCAGCCTGTTAGGAAGCAGCGAATTGTCCGCGTAGGATTCGCGCAAAAAACCAGAATGAATCGATGAACAGCAGCACCGCGGAAGCTGGATGTGAATCAGGTTTGCAAGCAATGAATTGTTGATGAAGAAGCTTGCGAGAGTCATCCTCTCAACATAGGAAGAGAGGCTTGCGCCAACTTTCGCGAGCCTCAACAAGGAAGATCTTCAATGATGATTCGTGCATTACTTCTAAGCTTGGTCCTCTGCTGTAACGGTATTTGCATTTCGCTCGCTCAGCCAAAAGCTGCGGCTTCCAAGGCACAAGTCGAAAACCCGCTCTACACGCGCTGGGTGAAATTTAAACCAGGCACAATTGCCCGTATTGAAACTGTCACCGAAAATCCCAAGTTACGCATCGAACAAACAACGCTCTACAAACTCATCGAAGTCACTGACTCCAAAGCGGTCGTCGATATCACCATCGAAATTCGACAAAGCGGCAGAAAAGACCGCGGCCCCGCACAGACTTTCACACATCAACGCTGGTTCACCCTGCCCCCAGGTCGAACCAAGGACTCGATCATCACACCCGCGAATTACTCGGAAGAAGGAACAGAGAAACTCACCATCGCTGGCAAAGAGTTCGACACGACTTGGTACAAATCAAAGAGTCGAGTCGAAGCTGGCGACACCTTCATCAAGGAATGGTATTCCGACGACGCACCAGGCGGCCTCATTAAAGAAGTAAACGAAACTCCCGCCGCGAAATCCAAACCCAAACGTGAACTCGTCGAAATCATCGAACCCAAATAATCGGTTCACTGCAAAAGGGGGCTCAAATACCGCGCCACGAGCACACTGCCGCCCAGCCAAGAAGCGAGGTTGGCGACAATGATTGCCGCAAAGTCGCGAAGATGATCCCCGACTCGTCGCGGTTTATTTAGCGAGCGAATCCAGAATCCATAAAAAATCATGCACTCAGCGAGCGGCGCGAACGTTTCCGCAATGTAGAGATAAGTGTCATATCCCAGCGGTCGAAGCAGTTCTGGCAAGACCAACACCACAATCGGATAAGTACAGGCGGTAAGCATGAGGCCTGCAATCAACTTCTCTCGAAGCGAATGTCGAGAGGA
>JBKJSI010000053.1:0-3645 GCA_046595915.1 Pirellulaceae bacterium | reverse complement strand
GGGGAATATTCCGATTGAGATAATTATTCCGAGCAGATGAGCAGTCCGCGAGACTCACGCTACTTGCCCTCCTCATTCTTCTTAGCGAGTCTTTTTTCCCATTCTTTTTTTAGCCTGTCCATTTGGTTAGGAGGATAGGAGACGCCCTTGATCGCATGAATATCGACTTCAAGTCCATTCCAATGTGTTACTTGTATATCGATACTTTTCGAATACGCCATGGTCAGCACAATGTGCGCCGCGACGTATTTGTTTGGATCTTCGAGTAGTTCAATGAGAGGCGATGGATCTGGCTTTGTGATTCGTGCCTTCGCCACGATCATTTTGGTATTTCCCTTAACGCTCGGCATGAGTCCTACGAAAGTGCCGTCAAACTGAATATCGCGATTGGAAATTTGCTTGAAGTCGATTTTGTCATCGGAAGGCGCCTCTTGAAAAACAAACAGCCCGAGAACAGCGAAATAAACAGCGATCGTTTTCACCATGCCGTAACCTCCCAATTCGATAGCAAAGCCACTTAATCAATGATCTATCGTCGCTTTGAAAACATCCATTCCAGCAATCCACTCTCATCCCGATAAGCCGGAATCCAACTCTTGTGCCCCTCGCCCGCTAGTTCTGTATAGCGGCACATCTTTCCGCCGGCCGCCTGAATTGCGTCGATCATCCGCCGCGAACGTTCCACCGGCACCGCATCATCTTGATCGCCATGCCAAGCCCAAATTGGCGTATGAATCAATCGCGGCGCAACGTTTTCATCCCCGCCGCCGCAGATTGGCGCGACTGCCGCAAAGAGCTGGGGCGTTCGGCAAGCAAATTCCCAGGCGCCATAACCGCCCATCGAAAGACCGGTGAGATAAATCCGGCTGTTATCAATCGTCTCGGTTGTCAAAAGGTAATCAACCGTCTCATAAACCTTCTGCAAATCCGCTGTAGGCCGGTCGGCAATCGGCACACTCTCTTTCGCCCCCCAAATCGCATCGACCCAGCTCGATTCGGCGGCACACTGCGGCGCGAACACAAACGCCTTAAATCGCTTACGACTTTCCGGCGTCGCCAACTGCTCCGGCAAATACTTGAGCTGCGAGGAATTGTCATCACCGCGTTCGCCCGCCCCATGCAAGAAAACAACAAGCGGCGCCTTCTCCCCTTCCGCCAGGTCTAGCGGGCGCAGCAATCGATAGCGCCAATCCGCTCCACAACGCGCATTGGAAAGTGCTTCAAAGGGACTATCGCTAATGCTCAAGGAATGTCCTTTTCGGTCTGGTGCTACTTTGGCGATGGAAACGCATGAATGAGATCGCGCCCGTCTCGAAATCGTTCCCTCATGTTACACTTGAAAGCATGCCCGACGCACCACTGCTATTGCGCCTTGAAGCCCTTCCGCACGGCACGACGAAAGGAACGGTCATCCGGCTCCTAGAGCAAGTCGGCGGCGTGCCGAAACATCTCATCGGCAAAATCGAGCTCGCCGGGCGCGTTGCCACGATTGAAGTGCCCGGCGCCAAGTTATCCCGCATCTTGCGGCTACTCGATGGCTCCCCGCTCGGCATCCACAAAATCCGCGCCATCGCCGCACGAGCCGCCAGCGAACCGCGCGGCGCCGGCGATCCCGAGGTCGACCATTTTTCACGTCTCGGCCGTTGGCTCGATATGGAAGCTGCCGCCGAAGCCGAGCAAGTTCAACGCCGCTTCCAGCGACTCAGCCTGAGCGACGCCGAAGCCACCGGCGCAACGCTCGGCAACTTGCTAATCCGCGAAACAACGCTCGGCCTCGGCGGAAGATACTTGCTCACGTTTTCGCGAAAGGGTGGCGAAACTCGATTGCCTTGGACACGGCTCGACATCGGCTCCCCCATCCTGGCGACCGAGCAAGGAAGCAAATCCACTACTTGGCGCGGCGTGATATCCGATCGCTCGCCCAACTCGATCCAAGCTGCGTTCACGCAGCTACCCGAAAGCGAATCAGAGCAGCCGCTCTATCGGCTCGATCTTTCGACCGACGAAATCGCCCGCGAGCGGCAGCGAGCCGCCCTTTCACGCGCAAAGACCGCAACGCCCGGCGAACCGCTTGGCAAATTGCGGCGGCTCCTCGTCCTCGGCGGCAAGCCCGAATATGGCTCCGAGCGCGAATGGGCCGCAATGGAAGAGTCGCTCAATGCCTCACAGCGCTCCGCCGTCAAGTTTGCGCTTTCTGCCAAGCAGTTGGCAATCATCCATGGTCCGCCTGGCACTGGAAAAACCACCACGCTCGTGGAACTCATTCGCCAAGCCATCGCCCGTGGCGAAAAAGTGCTCGCCGTCGCACCGAGCAATATGGCCGTCGACAACCTCTTCGAGCGTCTCATCGCCGCTGGCTCCAAAGCCGTGCGACTCGGCCATCCCGCGCGGGTCATGCCGCACCTCCGCGATAATGCCCTCGATATGCTCGTTCAAGCCCATCCCGATATGAAGCTCGCCCGACAATGGGAGAAAGACGCTTTCGAACTGCGGATGAAAGCCAAAAAGAGTTACCGCAGCGCCCCCGCCGCAGGCGCACGCAAGCAATGGTTTGAGGAAGCAAAAAGCCTCATCGCCGACGCCCGCCGCACCGAAGCCCAAGTTGTCGAACTGATCCTCGACGAAGCCAGCGTCCTCTGCACGACGATGACCGGCATCGATAGCGAACTTCTCGGCGGACGAAGATTCGATCTCGCGGTGGTCGATGAAGCCTGTCAAAGCACCGAGCCCGCCGCCTGGATACCACTCCTTCGCTGCGACAAAGTCGTGCTCGCAGGTGATCCTTTTCAACTTCCACCAACGGTCCTCTCGCAAGAAGCCGATCGCGAAGGCTATTCGGTGAGCTTACTTGAACGCGCGATGGATCTATTCGGCAGAGATGTCTCGCGCCTGCTCGATGTCCAATATCGCATGCATCGCGATATCATGGATTTCTCCTCCGAGCATTTTTACGAAGAGAAACTCATCGCGCATGACTCGGTCGCCGCGCATCGACTTTGCGACTTGCCACACGTCAGAGAAACCGAATTCACTACCGAGCCCTTGCGCTTCATCGACACCGCCGGCTCCGGCTTTGACGAAGAACTCGAGCCCGATGGTGAGAGCCGCCGAAACCCTGGGGAGGCCAAGGTCGTCGAACGCTATGTTCGAGGCATGCTCGCCGCCGGCGTCGAGCCTTCGGAGATCGCGATCATTACGCCGTACGCCGCCCAAGTACGCCTACTAAGACAGAAGCTCGGCGAAACCGGAGTCGAGATCGATACCGTCGACGGCTTCCAAGGGCGGGAGAAGGAAGCGGTCGTGATTTCGCTCGTCCGGAGCAATGCCGAGGGCGAAATCGGCTTTTTACTCGACGAGCGGCGAATGAACGTCGCCATCACCCGGGCCCGCCGCCGCCTGGTCGTCATCGGCGATGGGGCGACGCTCTCCCAACACGCTTTTTTCGCTAAAGTCATGTCCTACTTCGAGTTACGCGGAGGATACCACTCCGTTTGGGATGAACCCCAGGAAGAGATATTCTGAGCAGAACCTCGGTAAATGCGGGAATCTATCTATTCCCAATCCCCCAACTCGCATACACTTTTCAACGGTCAGTAGTCGTTGCCAAGTCGGTGCGTGCGTTTCTTTGCGAATCGGACCGCTCGC